>JAJUJY010000257.1 GCA_029265085.1 Chloroflexota bacterium | reverse complement strand
GGAACCGTTCTTGAACTATAGGCCATCCCAACCAGGCCATTAATCCCAGGTTGGCCACAGTTAATATGAGAAGAACCAGAGTTAATAAGCGATTGCTTGATGATTTTGATTTATTCATTTAATGATTCTGCAATCCTGGCGTAAATGTCTGTTTTCACGCAGATACACAACTTGTATTGTAGCACTCTGCTAAATTTTGCGTCAACGAACAGTTTTATTAGCTAATGATCTGGTAGGATTAATTCCATTCTACTTGCAAAAGCAAAGTCGGGTCAATCAACGAAAACAGACTGCTGACCCGCCATAAACAATAGTTTTTCATTTCTTCTTGGCTGGCATTGTTAATGTAATGTGCCATCATCGGAAACTGAACTTCTTCAGGTCCAAGGCGCATTTCCAGGTGCAGGTGAGCGTTTCCGGAATAACCTGTATTGCCAACTGCGCCAATAGCGTCACCACTTTTTACGGCAGTACCGATTGGTATTTCCACGGGTTGATCTAAGTGAGCATACAAAAGATATAAAGCATAAGTTTGCGGGTTAAATTGACTATTGGTTAAGTCCGGACAGTAGAGCCGAGGATCTGGTTGAATTAATTTGGGCGTAGGGATTAAATCGATTATTTCTTGATAATTTGACGGCAATTGATTCGTTGGAGTTTCTATTATGATTGCGTTGCCGTATGGAGGGCGATTATTGATGATACCTGCAACTTTACCGTCGAACATAGAAAGAACGGGCAAGCCTGTCATTGTTTGAAGTTCGCCGTAGCTGTAAAAAGCAAAATCAATCCCGTGATGGCCGTTATCTTGTCCTGAGAGCGGGGCTTCGAATGGCGTGGTGATAATCTCTTCGAGTTGGTTAAAATTGAATTCAGCTAATGGGGAATGGACGGGGGAGGTACCTGGTGTGGGAGATGGCAGCTGGGTTGCGGGCGCGGTGATTTCTGGAGTCTGTGTAGGTGAAGCTGTCTGGGTGGCCGGTGGTTTGATTTCTGTTGGCAAAATGGGTTGAAATGTTTGAGATGGTGTGCATCCAACCATAAATAACAATCCTAATCCAAATATGATACCCAACAGTCTATGGGAACCTGGACAGAATTTTGTGATCACCGCCGCGGGAATTTTCCGGACCGGTTTATTCAATATTTTCCTGAGTTTCAAAAATTGTTGTCGCTTCATGGACGATACCCAGTTCTGGGTATGTGATTTGGGCAGATAAGGTGTAAGTTCCCCGAACCACCTGAGATCGGATATGCATGGTGATCACCAGATTGAAATCTATATTCTCAATAATATTGACTGAAGATACCTCCTGTCCATTTTCATCCGTGATGTTGATATTTAAATTAGGAGGCTGTTGGAAAGGAGTCATTCGGGCATGAAAGCGAACTCTGCGGCCGTCCGGCCAGGGTTCGACTTTGATCTCCAAAAATTTAACGTCTTGCGGAGGTAAAGCGTTATCGGAACGTTTTAATGGGTTATAACGCTGCATACAATATCCTGTTTAAATCTATAGACATTTTTAGAAATTATACCTGATCCATTGATAGGTGATTAAGAAAACAAAAAAGCTCCCTCGCACACGAGAGAGCTTTTCGGTATTTTCACAAATCAGGCAATTTTTCGAGCTTCCATGTAGAAGCGTTTTTCAATTGCCTCGCCCATCGAGAATGTTTTGCGGGGGAGGGCGCCATCCAGAATCACGGTTTTGAACAGATCACTTTTGCGCATCCCCGGTAAATAGAACCCATAATGGTTAGGCTGGCTGCCAAGATCGCAAACCACATCTTCGCCGTGGACGTAATCAATTTTTCCAGCAGTGCCTTCTTTCAGCCACTCATCCAGAAAAACTTGCAGTGTTCCAACCGGTAAGTTCGAGCTTGGATTACTTAAATAGGCAACGCCAAAGCCGTTCACGGTGATTAGACCAATTGCTTGTTCGGAACCTGTGTTTTGTTTTACTAGATTGACCATTTCTGCTCGACTCTGGCAAGGAACAAAACGGAAATTAGTCCCAAAATATTGGCGCATTTTTTCAACAGCGTCAGATTGCGTACCAAATAAAACTCGATGGATGGGTTCAAATTCCAGCCCTTCATCGTGTACATTTTCAATTTCAACCAGAGCGTAACGGGCAGGGTGATCCATACCAACCTGCAGTTTGATTTTTTCCCAGATGGCTTTGGCTGTGGCTAAGGAGTGATTTCCGTCACCCATTGCAAAAAGTAAAACCCCATTTTCACGCCCCACACCATATTTGCTGTAGAAATGTTCCGGATCGGCTAATTTTTCTAATGACTGGATAATCTGGGTCTCAAGAGACATATCATTCACAAAATAACCGGTCAGATGGCCGCTGTCCTGCATCAAATCAAAATCATACACTTTGGTCAATTGATCCAGGCGGCTGCGAACCGGCTCGATCACGGTCATTTGCGGATCATCGATGAGTACAAGAATATGGGGAAGTTCCAGATACGCACCTTCGCGAATGCGTACACGCGGGGGTAAGCGGTCTAAAATTGTGCCTTCTGTGGCTCGGATAAGGGATTGTGATCCCTTGTTGAAATCATATTTCTCAAGATCAAGTGCAAGCATCAATCCATGACGGGTTTTGCCTGCCACAGTTCGTTCAACATAGATCAATCCGCTTTGTTGTTCTAACAGACCATTCTGGATGTACTCCTGCATCATTTGCTGGGTAGATTGAATCCGGCTGGTTTCTTCATCGGTTCCCAGGTAAACCTCAGGAAGAATGAGGTTGTAAGTGGAAGGGGCGTTTCCGACGATCTCGGTTACCTTCTGCCAGTATTCCGGCTGCGATGTGAACTGATCGCAGGCTATGCAAGCCCACTTATGCAGATCTACACCCTGGCGTGGAAGAAGGATGTCTGCAACTTGTACACCGACGCTTGGATAGTTCCTCATGTTTTACCCTTTTGAAAATGATTGTACGGGGTAACTGCGCGATAAAAACCCCAAAATCATTTTACCAAAGAGGTTTTGTCGATAAAATAAAAAAAGGCTGATCAGGATAACTGTCAGCCTTTTTAAGGAAACTTATCCAGATTATTAAAGACCAGCCATCCAGGCCAGGCCAACGGTTCCGGGGCCAGTATGGGTTCCAATGACGGGACTTACGCCAGCTGAAAATGCTTCACTCACGCTATTTTTCACACGTTCACAGGCCTGACCAAGTAATTTTTCGGCTTCTGCAGGTGCATTGGCGTGCAGGCTGGCGAGCCGTACCGGAGTTTTCCCTTGAACTTTTTCGGCGAAGATTTCTAACAAGCGATCTTGGGCTTTGTTAAATGTACGGACTTTTTCCATCGCGACAATTTTCCCGTCCCGCAATCCCAGAATGGGTTTGAGGTTGAGTGCAGTTCCAACGAGGGCTGCAGCTCCACCAATTCTACCTCCGCGGTGGAGGAACTCCAGCGTGCTGACCACAAAGAGAATGCCCACGTGGTTTACTGACCTCTCTGCCAGTTCAACGCATTCGTTGAAAGAAGCACCTTGCTGGGCTGCTCGTGCAACAGTCAGTGCCTGGAAGCCTAAGCCCATTCCTGCCGATAGTGAGTCAACCAGGGTAATTTTGTCAGATTTCAACGCCTGGCGGGCTTGTTCGGCAGAATCCAGGGTGCCAGATAGTTTACCGGAGATGTGGATGCTTACAACCGAGTATCCCTGGTCTAGTAAGGTGCTGTATAACTGCTGAAACGCCATCGGAGTTGCTTGTGAAGTGGTTGGCATTACCTTGGCCGTGGAAAGGCGGGTATAAAACTCAACTGGTTGGATATCAATACCATCTCGATAGCTTTCTTCGCCCCAGATGACCTGTAACGGAACTGAATAGAGTGGGTAGCCATCAATTAATTCATTCGGGATATATGCAGTGCTATCAGTAACGACGGCGACTTTTGACATTCCAAAACCTCCAAATTTTGATTTGATCGTTAATTAATGTGTATTTTCTCTGGACAATATAACCCTGAATGATGAAAAAAGTTGCGCTGGCAGATCATCCCTTGACCATATTGGATTAAACGAATAAAATCAATGGACGCCCCCAAAGGGGTGTTACTTTGTTATGCGTACCGGTGAAAAACAACCTTGTTTGAAAATCTAAGCCAACGATTAGATCAAATCTTTACACAACTGCGCAAGCGAGGCAAACTTTCTGCTGCAGACGTTGATGCTGCAATGCGTGAAGTTCGTCTGGCGTTGTTAGAAGCAGATGTCCATTACAGCGTGGTAAAAGATTTTGTAGCCCGAGTACGTGAACGTTCTATCGGGCATGAAGTCTCAAAAGCGCTTAATCCTGCTCAGCAGGTTATCAAAATTGTCCATGAAGAGCTGATTGCTACGCTGGGTGAGCCAGCACGGTTAAATCTTACCGGGCAAAAACCCAG
>JAJUJY010000241.1 GCA_029265085.1 Chloroflexota bacterium | reverse complement strand
GGTTTGTCTATGTCTTTAATCCGTTAAGGTTGCGTGGGTGTAAATTATTTGTTAAAAATTAAAAATACAGTATTATTTTGGTGTTTTGTTTGTTATAAATGAATAGTCTTGTTGGTTATCCCCCTCTACAAAGACATGAACAATAAACGGTTAATCCCATGGGAATTGCACGGAGTGGTATGAAAGCAGATCGCCAAAAATATGTTTCGTTAAGGGTTAAGTTAGCTCTCACGTATACTGCCCTGGCTGGTGTAGTTATATTGGTTTTTGGTTTCGCCAGTTATCAATTTTTCCAGGCGGATTTGCGTGGAAATTTAAAACAAGAGTTAACCAACCTGGCAGAAATCAGTGTAATGACCATTGATGGAGATGCCCACAGCCGATTGGTTTTTGCGGAAGATACTGGCAGTCCAGAATGGCAGCAAATGTACCAGACGATCCAAAAAATTGTTGCGTTGGATCCGAAAATCGATTCGGTATACACCATGCGGAAAGCAGAGGATGGGCAAATTGTTTTCATTGCCGACAGCGACGAGGATCCGTACCAGGTTGGCACGCCCTATTTAGAACCCAGTCCGTTGGTCAAAGAAATTATCACCTCGCTGGATGAGGTGGTGGTTGAACCGGATTTCTACACGGATGAGTTTGGGACGTATCTGTCTGCGTATGTGCCTGTTTACCGCGCCGATGGAACCTTAGACGGTGTTCTCGGTGTGGATATTACTGTGGATGCAGTGCTTGCTCAGGAGCGGCGGCTGCTGATGATGATTGGTCTCCTTTCGATTGGTGCGGTATTCCTGGCATTTTTTGTTGGCAGTTGGATTGCCAATGAGATTAATAAGCCTGTTAAGCTGATCGAAAAGGCAGCCTATGATATTGCGGAAGTGGATTTCAAAAAATTGACCCGAGTATCTGAGGCAATTGCACGGGGTGATTTAACCGGTACGATTGAAATCCAGGCTAAAGAAGTACCCTTCCAATCTGCAGACGAGCTGGGCGACCTGGCACGAGCGTTAAATACGATGATTGGCCGCCTCCACCGGGTTGGAGCAGCGACGATGGATATGTCCGCCGATTTGCAAAAGATCATTGGCGAAATGATTGGGGACTCGCAGCTTTTGAATTCCGCCTCACAGCAGTTGGCGGACATTGCAGCCCAATCGAAAGAGGCTACTTATCAAATTGCGCTGACCATGCAGCAAATTGCCATTGGCACTTCCCAACAATCCGACAGTTCCAACAAGACCGCCGCCGCCGTGGAGCAAATGTCTCATGCGATTAATGGGGTCGCATCTGGGGCTCAGGAACAAACCAAGGCCATCCAACTGGCGATGACAACCACGAATCAAATCAATGAATCGATCCAGCAGGTAGCCTCCAATGCCTTAGAGGTCCGGCGGGGAGCCGAACAGGCTGCCGCTTCAGCCAAAGATGGAGCTGAAACAGTTCAAAAAACGATCGAGGGAATGCAGACCATTCAGACAAAGGTCGGTTTCCTGGTGGAAAAAGTGCAAGAAGTTGGCGAAAGTTCAAAGAAGATTGGCAATATTGTTGAAGTAATTGAAGATATATCTTCACAAACCAATCTATTATCCCTGAATGCGGCCATTGAGGCTGCCAGAGCAGGAGAGGCGGGCAAGGGGTTTGCCGTTGTAGCTGATGAAGTGCGCAAATTGGCCGATCGTTCATCACAATCCACCAAGGAAGTGGCTCAACTGGTGAAGACCATTCAAAAATCGGTGACTGAGGCAATGATTGCGATGCAGGAAAGTGCAGCCGAGGTGGAACACGGCGTGGCTAACTCGCGGGATGCAGAAGAAGGATTAAAGTCGATCCTGATCGCCATTGAAGCAGTGAATCAGCAGGCAGGGTTGTCTGCAAAGGCGGCTCAAAAAATGGAGAGCTTATCCAATGAGATGGTTAAGGCGGTGGATCAAGTGCTGAATGTGACTGACCAAAATAAAGCCGCTACGGAAAAAATCCGGGACCACTCTGCAGATGTAACTGAATCGATTGAAAACATTGCCAGTGTAAGCGAACAAAACAGCGCTTCTGTGGAAGAAGTGACTGCTGCGGTCAGTGAATTGAGCACCCAGGTCAATGATTTAAATAAGGCTGCGCAAGAACTTTCATCGATTTCTCACGGGTTATTTGATACTGCGCGAACCTTCAAGCTAAAAAATTAAGCCTGGAAATAATCTCAGGCAAAGGGAAGCCGAAATACCTCGTAGGTTTGGTGCAGCGTAAAGCCTAATTTTTCTGCCAAGCGGATGGAGGGTGTGTTATCGGTTTCACACTGCCAGAGCGGTATGCCGCCAATGGACAGGATCTTTTCCAGGCATGCGGTAGCACAGGCGGATGCCAGACCCTGCCCGCGAAATTCTGGGGCTGTTGCCAGGCCAAGTTCATACTGGGTATCTGCCTGGTACACACTAAAGCACCAGCAAGCGATAGCGGTGGGGGTGTGGATCAGGTAACCTGCTCCGTGTTCACTGAATTCTTCCAGGTTTCGCCAGAAGGAATGAATCCAACCCCAGCAATCTTGAAAATTCTGCATGGTTTGCCAACTGCGCAATTCAGGAGTAATCGGGGTGAGCTGAAAACCTGTTGGCAGAGTTTGAGCCGTAGAATTGGGCAGCTGGTTAAAAGAATATGCGTAGCGCTGGTCGATTGCTGTGGTTTTATTGCCTGTAATGAGCGGCAAAAATTCTATCCAGCGCGGGTGATCGAGATAGATCAGACCGGCAGGTACCCCTAGAGCCTGTGCGGGTGGAATCAATTCTCGGTTGAAAAGGGCACCGAATTCTGTGCAAAAATCCAGGGTCGGGGTTCCCGCAAGAAAAAGAGAATCCATTTGATTCCATAAGGCGGCCGTTGTGGGATGTTCGGGATGGTTTGCAATAATTTGTCCAGGTGTATGGCCCGCCAGTGTGGAAGCAACCAGGAGATGCAGTTTGTGGCCTGAAAATATTTCCTGGGTTTCTGTGAAATTTAATGGCGAAATTTCGTATAGGTTATTCATGGGTGAGCTGTCCATTTAAAAACATTGAAATTAATCTTTTGAAGATCATTGATCATTGTACTTGATTTTACCCAACCTTTTTTCTTGATTTCTGGTATAGTTGATGGTTGATATTTTTCAGAAAGTGAAAGTTTGTTATGAATAAAGGTATTGCTTACGCTGCAGGTTCATATGTTTTATGGGGGTTGTTCCCCATCTATTTTAAGTTATTAAAAAGTGTGCCCGCTTTTGAGATTATTGGACACCGTTTTGTCTGGTCATTTTTCTTTTTAATTGCGCTGGTATTGTTTCGCGGTGAGCTGCGCAAGTTAATTTCTGGGACTACCAGGAAGGTTATGTTAACCTATCTGGGGGCTGGCTTGCTGTTGGCGGTGAACTGGACGATGTATGTCTGGGCAGTGAATGCCGGGCATGTAGTTGAGTCCAGCCTGGGGTATTTCATTAATCCCCTGGTGAGTGTGCTGTTGGGGGTAATCTTTTTGCGCGAACGGCTGCGCCCGCTGCAGTGGCTGCCGATTGGATTGGCTGCTTTCGGGGTGTTGTATCTCACCCTTCGTTTAGGGGCTGTGCCGTGGATTTCATTGGTGCTGGCTTTTTCTTTTGGTTTTTATGGATTGGTTAAGAAAATTGCACCGCTCAATTCTCTGCACGGGTTAACCCTGGAGACTGGGGCTTTGGTTGTTCCGGCGTTTGGGTATCTCTTATTCCTGGAAATACAAGGTTCGGCATCCTTTGTGTATTCCGGTTGGAATGTTTCACTCTTGCTGGCATTAACGGGTGTAGTAACTGCCGTTCCGCTTCTGTTATATGCTTCAGGAGCTCACCGGCTGCCGCTCACGATTCTTGGTTTGCTGCAATATATTGCACCCACCTTACAATTTCTATTGGGGGTGCTGCTGTACGGCGAGCCATTCACTGCCGATAAGGCGGTTGGATTTGCCTTTATCTGGCTGGCGTTGGGGATCTTTTCCAGCGAGAGTTTTATACACCGTAGAAAGACTGCGGTTGCATTGGCAGGCTAGTGCCGGAACACTACAAATTTACTGATGAGGAAATTCCAGCCAACCGTGAACAGGCTGGCAAAGACAAAAGCAAACAGCTCGGATAAGTGCAAAGTGTGCAGCCCGAGCTGCATCATTCCAGTATTGACCCCAATGCCGATCAAGTTGGCAATAAAAAACGGTGCAAACGTTCGAGCTACATTGGCACTCGAGCGGAAGGTCCAGTTTCGGTTTAGGATGTAACTGTTGATAACCCCGCCTGTGTAAGAAATGGCTTTTGCAAGCACCTTAAGCGAACCAAGTCCCAACCAGCGGGTAAAGATCAAGTACAGCCCGGCATCAACCAGTGTATTTACGATACCCACAGAACCAAATTTAATTCCCTGAACGGCAAATCTGCGCAGCCGCTGCGGGGTGAAGCGATTAAAGAAATTATGGATATCAAGCCGGGGTTGAGTTGTCATGTTAATTTCATCTACTGGATTTTACGAAGAATATTCTACCCGCATTTTTCAGATGCGGGTAGGTCGATGTTACCTTACAATTCCCATACTGCTTTGAAAAGCCAGTATTTCCCTATAGATTCGCAAATATTCCTAACATGATTGGAATATCCATACCGGCATGGAATAAGATCGAACCCCACAAACTGTCTGTTTTTTGGGCAATATAGCCCCAGAGTAAAGCCAGCGGAAAGGTCACGGTGAGGAAAATCCGCTGGTCTGCCGTGTATGTAGCGCCCAGGTGAATACCGGTGAAGACAAGGGCAATCAAAAAGTTGGATAGGAATTTTCCAAAAATCGGATCAAGCCGTTTTAAAAACAGACCGCGAAACATCAGCTCTTCCATTGCGCCGTTCGAAAGCACATAAATCAGCAGCCAGGGTGTCCAGGGCAGGACCTTTGCCAGGGTTAAATTCTGAGCCTTGAACAAAGCAGCCATTGGAAATGATCCGAGCGCGGCAAGGAAAAATGTGCTCAGACCAACGATCAACCCCCACTTCAAATTGCCTTTTTGCAGGTAGAGGATGCTGAACTGATCACCTGATCCGCGCACCATCACCAATATCGTGCAAACTACCACGCAAAATTCGTTAAATTTTTGAATCGCCCAGCCAGAGGGTCTCAAATCGGTG
>JAJUJY010000053.1 GCA_029265085.1 Chloroflexota bacterium | reverse complement strand
GGCATTCTACGATGTGCTGCGCCGCTTAGACCTCGATAAACTATCAGAAGATCTCTGGCACGAGGTGCGTACTTCCAAGAGCAAGCAAAAACGCAAGAAGGCTACAACCCGGTTAAAGGTGATCGAGGCATTCCGCCGCTCTGCGAACCGCCCCGAATGGATGATTTTGACAGTATTACCAGTAATCCCACCCGATCTGCGCCCGATGGTTCAGTTGGATGGCGGCCGGTTTGCAACCTCTGACTTAAACGATCTTTACCGCCGTGTGATTAATCGCAACAATCGTCTTAAGCGTTTGCTTGAGTTGGGTGCACCGGATGTGATCGTTCGCAACGAGAAGCGTATGCTTCAAGAAGCAGTAGACTCGTTGATTGATAATTCGCAGCGTGGTAAGGCTCTATCTCGCCGCGGACGCCGTGAATTGAAATCCTTGTCTGATATGCTCAAGGGTAAGAAAGGCCGCTTCCGCCGCAACCTGCTCGGTAAACGCGTGGACTATTCTGGTCGTTCGGTTATTGTCGTTGGCCCGACTTTGAAACTTTACCAGTGCGGTCTGCCTAAGAACATGGCTTTAGAGCTCTTCCGCCCGTTTGTCATTGCGCGCTTAGTTTCTCATAACTATGCAGCTAATGTGAAAGGCGCTCGCCGGTTCATTGAACGTAACCGCCCCGAGGTATGGGAAGTGTTGGAAGAGGTCATTAAAGAACGCCCTGTTCTCCTGAACCGCGCGCCAACCCTGCACCGTTTGGGTATTCAGGCGTTCGAGCCAATTTTGATCGAAGGTAGCGCAATCCAGTTACATCCATTGGTGACCACTGCTTTCAACGCCGACTTTGATGGTGATCAAATGGCTGTGCACGTGCCGCTGTCTGAAAAAGCGGTGTATGAAGCGCGCACCTTGATGCTTTCCTCGCGTAACCTGTTAAAACCCGCAGACGGCGAACCCATCATCAGCCCATCGAAAGATATGGTGTTGGGTGTTTATTACCTTACTGTAAAAGACAATCTGACCCATAAGGGTGATGGTCGTGTATTTGCGAGTATCGACGAAGTTGAATTGGCTTATCAATTAGATCAGGTCGAAATTCACTCTCATATCAAACTTCTGGTCGATACCTATTATGATGAACAAGGCAATCGGTTAATGAACAAACGCCGCCAGTTGGTTGAGACCACGGTTGGCCGGGCAATTTTCAACCGGATCTTACCGGAAAAAGTCCAGTTCATGAACGAAGCTTTGGACAAAGGCGGCGTGAAAGACCTGATTGCCGAAGTGTATGAAATCTGCGGCGAAGATGTAACCACCGATGTGGCTGATAAAGTAAAAGATATTGGGTTTGAGTACGCTATGCGTTCCGGCTCAACAATCGCGGTGGCTGATATTACCATGCCGTCACAAAAGCAGGAAATTCTCAATCGCGCATTGCAAGGAATCGAGACTGTGCAGCGGTCTTACCGCCGTGGTTTGTTAACTGAACAGGAACGCAATGAGCGTGAAATTGAAATCTGGCAGCAAACAACCAAGGAAGTTTCGGATGCAGTGCGTAAGGCAATGGATCCGAACGGCAACCTGGCTACGATGGCGAACTCCGGAGCGACCAAAGGTGGTTTCGGCCCAATTTCTCAGTTAGCCGGTATGCGTGGTTTGATGGCAGATCCGTCTGGCCGTATCATTCGTTTGCCGATTCAGTCAAACTTTCGCGAAGGTTTGACCGCGTTGGAATACTTCATCTCCACGCATGGTGCTCGGAAAGGTCTGGCCGATACCGCGCTGCGTACTGCTGACGCTGGTTATTTGACCCGCCGCCTGGTGGATGTGGCTCAGGATATGAACGTCAATGATGAGGATTGCGGCAGCCAGGACGGTATCTGGATCCGTAAATCCGATGATGTCGCCGGGCAGCCTATGTCCGTTCGCCTGTATGGTCGAATGATTGCTGCACGTGTAATTGACCCCATGACGGGTGAGGTGTTGGCAGAACGGAATGAGATGCTCGACCACGACCGCATCCGCAAGGTGTTGGCCGCTGGTATTGACGCTGTGAAAGTTCGCTCTCCATTAACCTGCGAACTGACTCATGGTATCTGCGCTCGCTGCTATGGTATGGACCTGGGCCGTGGTAAGATGGTCGATTTAGGTTCTGCCGTTGGTACGGTTGCCGCGCAATCCATTGGTGAACCTGGTACTCAGTTGACTCTGCGTACTTTCCATACCGGTGGTGTGGCGGCTGGAGGCGATATTACAACTGGTCTTCCGCGCGTGGAAGAATTGTTTGAAGCCCGCCGTGCTCCTAAAGGTGAGGCTGTGATTACTCGCATCGCTGGTGTTGCTCGAGTTATCCAATCGGATCGTTATTCTGATCAGCGCATTGTGCGGGTTGAGCACAGCGAAATGGTCAGTGATGAGTACGATGTTCCAGAAGGTTGGACGATCACCGTTTCTGATGAAACCACAGTTTCATTAGGTGATCCTATTGCAACCCAGGGTGAAGCAGCCATTACTGCTCAACACATGGGGCGCGTCCGCATTGAAGACCGCAAGGCGATTGTTTCTTACGAACAACGAGAGACAGAGGAATACGAGATCCCCAGTACATCACGCTTACTGATTAAAGATGGCGAGCATGTTGAAGCTGGCCAGCCTTTGACGGAAGGTTCTCTCAATCCGCATACTGTTTTGCGCATCAAGGGCCGCGAAGCCTGCCAGATGTACTTGCTCTCTGAAATTCAGAACGTGTACCGCGCTCAGGGTCAGAATATCAATGACAAACACTTTGAGGTGATTATCCGCAAGCTGCTGGGTAAAGTTCAGGTTATCCGCCCAGGTGATTCTGCCTACTTGCCGATGGACCTGGTGGAACGCCTGGAGATCCGTAAAGTGAACGAACAATTGGTAGCACAGGGTAAACAACCCGCACGGTATATTGAGATCCTGCTGGGTGTAACCAAGGCTTCACTTAGCACGGATTCCTTCCTGTCGGCGTCATCCTTCCAACACACGATTAAGGTGCTTGCTGGCGCAGCGATTGCCGGAGCCGAAGATCCGCTATACGGTTTGAAGGAAAACGTCATTATCGGTAAGCTCATCCCGGCTGGAACAGGCTTCCAATATGGGCGGCTTGTTAACGATGAAGTGGCTAAGGAAACCTCGCGCGTGTCTGTTGCGAATTTGACCACTGCCGATTAATAAAATTCCAAACCAGAGATAAGCCTGGAGTAATCCAGGCTTATTTTTTTCATAAAGTAGAATGGTTAGCACATCTTGGATAGCCGTGATAAACTAAGTTCAGCTTTTACCAAATGACGGGAGTCACATATGGAAATTGGAATGGTCCGTAGAGTAAATATCGATCAGGAAATGCAGCAATCGTATCTGGATTATGCCATGAGTGTGATCGTTGCTCGAGCGCTTCCGGATGCTAGAGACGGTTTAAAGCCAGTACAGCGGCGAATTCTCTACGGGATGCATGAATTAGGATTACGATCCGACACGGCTTATAAGAAATCAGCCAGAATTGTAGGTGAAGTTCTTGGCAAGTATCACCCTCACGGTGATTTAGCGGTGTATGAAGCGATGGCTCGTATGGCGCAGGATTTCACGATGCGTTATCCCTTGGTGGATGGTCAGGGTAATTTTGGTAGTGTTGATGGTGACCCGCCTGCTGCGATGCGTTATACCGAAGCCAGAATTGCCCCAATTGCGCTTGAATTATTAACCCAGCTGGATCGTAATACGGTTAATTTTACCCGCAATTTTGATGATACGCTCAATGAGCCGGAAGTTTTACCCGCGGCGATTCCAAATTTATTGGTGAATGGGGCTAGTGGTATTGCAGTGGGTATGGCGACCTCCATTCCTCCGCATAATCTTGGTGAGGTAGTGGATGCATTAGGTTTCATGCTGGAGAATTGGGATAAGCTCGAAGATGTCAATGTCTCTGATTTGATGAAGTTTGTTAAGGGACCCGATTTCCCGACCGGCGGCATAATATTGCAGCAAGAGGGCGAAGATGATTTATTGACCGCTTATGCCACTGGCAAAGGTAAAGTAACTTTGCGCGGTAAAGTTCACATGGAAGATATGGGGCGTGGGAAGAGCCGGATCATCATTACCGAGCTGCCATACCAAACCAATAAATCCTCGTTAATTGAACGTATAGCAGATCTTGCCCGTGAAGGAGAATTGGAAGGCATCAGTGATTTGCGGGATGAATCAGACCGCCAGGGAATGCGGGTGGTGATTGAATTAAATAAGGTTGCAGAGACAGAGCATGTTATCCGTGAGCTGTACCGGAGAACCCCGCTAGAATCAACCATTCGGTTTAATATGCTTGCATTGGTGGATGGAGAACCCCGGTTGCTGTCCCTAAAACAAGCCTTGCGGGTGTATTTGGAACACCGGATTAATGTTGTTCGCAGGCGATCTGAATTTGATTTGGAAAAGGCTCGTGCTCGCGCTCATATCCTTGAGGGGTATCGAATCGCATTAAAAAATTTGGATGAAATCATCAATTTGATTCGTAAAGCAGAAGATGTGGATGATGCCCGTGCAAAATTGATGAAACGATATGCGTTAAGCCAGCTACAGGCGAATGCGATTTTAGAAATGCAGTTGCGCCGCCTGGCTGCATTGGAACGCAAGAAAATTGAGCTTGAATACAAGGAAGTCTTACAAACCATTAAAGATCTTGAAGCTTTGCTGTCATCACCGAAAAAATTGCGTATGGCTGTTGAAACTGAGCTGCTTCAAATGAAACAGTTATACAATGACCGGCGGCGAACACAAATTGTTGCTTTAGGAAAAGGTGAACAAGCAAAGAATTATCTGACAACAACGGATTTAATGCCAGCCGTTCCGGTTTGGGTGGGAATTACTGCGGATGGACTGGTTGCGCGAACAATGGGTGAAAAATTGCCCAAGGTTAGCGGCAAGCAAGCACCAGTATTTGCACTAAAAACAAATACACACCATACCTTGTATATTGCCGCTGAGGATGGAAAATCAGCAGCCGTTTTGGTCCAGGCCTTACCTGAAGCAGAAAATTTTTATGAAGGTGTTTCGATCCATAAACTAACTGCATTTGCTGAGGATCAAAAAATTGTCACAGTATTCTCAGTCCCGTCGAGAAATGCAGAAATGGAAGAATACACGGTTGTCACTGTGACGCGGGCAGGATTGGTTAAAAAGACCAAATTAGAAGAATTACCCGGTCCTTCCAGCCAATTGTTCACCTTAGCGAAAGTCAATGCAGAAGATCGATTGGGATGGGCTTTTATTGTCGATGGAAAATCGGAATTGATTCTTACCAGTCAGAGTGGAATGACCATCCGATTTTCTGAGGAAGATGTACGCCCAATGGGATTAGTGGCCGCCGGAGTAAATGGAATAAAGCTAGGCGCGACTGACGAAGTTATTGGTGCTTGCCGCTATGCAGGCGGATCTGATTTGTTCTTGTTGGGGGCTGATGGAAAAGCCTGGCGCATCCCGGATGATCAACTGGTTTTGCAAGGTCGTTATGGACAGGGAGTAATTGCCTGTAAACCTGGCAAAGCAGGTGGTTTGGTAGGCATGCTGTATGGAAAACCAACCCAATCAGGATTAATTCATTTCAGGAGGTTGGCGGCGAAAGGAATTCGTTTGGATGAAGTTCCGGCAATGAAGCGAATGGCCAGCGGAAAAGATTATTTAACGATCCGGGACGATGAGATTATTCGCCTGACATCTTTGGACGATGGTCTGTTGTTGTGGGAGAAGCCGACTGAAGGAATGCCGAAGAAAAGCCGCAGCCGGACAGAAAAAACGGATACTGGTTCGGGTGGGAAAAAAACTGTTGCAACCCAAGATAAAGACAAGCCAGCCTCTGCAAAAAAAGGTGCGGGAAAAGCAGCTACCACAGCAGCGCCGAAGAAAGCAGAAGGAGCCGGAACTTCTACCGCAAAGAAAAAGGTTGGTACGCTAACCGAGGATAAAAAACCTGCGGCAAGGTCAAAGGCTGCAACAAAAAAGAGCACTACTTCTGCTGCAAGCCCAGCAAAAGAAAAAAAATCTACCTCAAAAACTGCCACCACGCCCCAAACAGTCGAAAAGCCTGCTTCAAAAGCAAAATCAAGGCAGCCGGGAGTTGTGCAGCCTGTAGAAAAACCTGCTGCTGGAAAGCGCGGCAAGCAGCCTGGGCTATTTGAACTGCCTGCAGAGCCAGAAGCGCCTGCACCAAAAAAGTCGGTAAGAAAGAAAACCGGGACAGAAGGCAGCGATTAAGTCGATGAAATAAAACAATGGGCTGAACGGAATAAGCAGCCCATTGTTTTTTAACGGTAGAGTTTATTTTGTGATTGTGAAATAAGAATAATGATAGGCAATTTTCCCGTCCAGCATCCCGATGGTATCGTTTCCATTGGAAACTTTTCCCGCTGATGATACTGCGGTCCAGGTGATATGACGTGAATTTCCAACCCCAGAAAAACCGGTTAATGTAAAAGTTGCATTGGGTAAAATTTGAGTGAACAAATTTTGGTACCAGGCGCGAATCGCCTCAATACCCTGAATGGTTCTGGCTGAGGTGATATGAACTGCATCCAGGATATATAATGCGATGACTTTATTGGGATCCCGTGTGTTTAATGCGGCAATCCAGCGGTCCGAGATGTCGGCGGGCGGAGGAGGGGCTGCTCCCCATTGATAAGCGGAAACAGTATCCCAGATATAGGGAACTCTAGCTTTGCACTCGTCCCAGGAGAAGAAATTCACTGCATTTAGTTTTAATTCACGGGTTGTATCCAGAAATGATTTAATGTCGGCTTCCGTGGGTTTCCATCCACCTACGGTGTATGCTGGGCCGGTTGGGATCACAGGCCGAACAGGGGTAAGGGCTTGAAATTCGCGGACGCAGCGTTTTAGCTGCGCATCCGGGTTATGCGCCTGTTCCCAGTAAACCTGCGGCATATTGAAGTCAACTTTCTCTAGGAAAGTTTTCCAGGGGAGCTGTGGGTGATAGGTAGGATAACGATATGAGCTCAAGGCAAACGGGAGATTTGGCAAGCTGGAGCGCAATCGAGTCAGATAAGCAGATGCTGCGTTTGCTTTACCAGGCTGTTTATATTCAGCCTCGGCATCGATTACATAACCTTCCAGGCCAAGCTCTTGTAAACGCCGAATGGCAATATTGGCTTCGCCAATTGGGTTGTTGCCATATACATAATGCCAGCCCCAGACACGCATGTTTTTCTCACGCAAAGCCTGAACCACCGGCGGAACCAGGTCTTGATTGGTATTTCGATCAACATTATAGGTGTAAGGACCATCTGCAATTTTAATTAACACATGGGTAAACCCTGCGGCTTGGGCAGCATTTGCAATGGCGGCTGGATTTCCGCCTTCGCAATCGCGAACTTTCCAAATGAAAAAACCTTTGCCTTGAAGTGACATAGAAAAACCTTCCTGGGGAGCAAATTACTGAGGAGAAAGATTGCCTTCCAAGCCGATTACCGGGGCGATATTGCGCATAGCCAATATGACATTATCTACATGCGCCCACAATTCAACACCGAATTCGGCTGCGCCTTGCTCGATTTCAGCCCGGTTGGCTCCAGCCGCAAAAGCGCGATCTTTCCATTTCTTTTTTACCGATGATGCCGTCAGGTCATACAATGAACGGGATGGCCGCACCAGCGCGACTGCGGTTACCAGACCCGTGATTTCATCACAAGCAAACAGGGCTTTTTCCATCAACGATTCTCGAGGAACCCCGGTATGTTCTGCATGACTCTGGATTGCCCGGATGATTTCTTCTGGGACATTACGGCTGCGTAAGAGGGGAACACCAGCCTGAGGATGCTCTTCCAGGGTGGGGTGGATTTCCCAATCAAAATCATGTAATAAGCCAGTAATTCCCCATGTATCAACGTCTTGATTCATCTTTTCTGCGTACCAACGCATCGCAGTTTCCACACAAAGCATATGATTGACTAAACTTTCATTTTTTACATACTCACGCACAATTTCGAGCGCTTCTTGACGATCCATGTTGGTCTCCAAATAGGTTAATTAATTTTTTTATTGTTAAAAGATCGGCTCTTTATTTCCCAATACAGGTAACGGCCTGGTGATAAATACGTCCCAGTAGGCAACCAGAGTCGCTGGAATTTCCCGTATTCTCCAAAATCGGTGGGAATACTGGTTATATTCTCTCTGATCCGCAGCCACACCAAAACTTTTGAGCCCTAAAGCGTTGCAGGTCATAATTGCTCGGGGTAAATGAAATTGTTGGGTAACCAAAATGGCTTCAGGGACTTCAAAAATTTGTATTGCGCGATAGCAAGTATCATATGTACGGCGGCCAGCATAATCCAGGACGATCACTTCATCCGGAACACCTAATGAAAGCGCATATTCCCGCATCGCACCCGGTTCATTGTAATAAACAAAGCGGTTATCGCCGCTCATTAATATTTTTTCCACTTTCCCGTCAAAGTATAACTTTGCCGCAGTTGCCACTCGGTCGCGCAGCACGGGAGTAGGGCGCCCATCTCGATAGAGGCCCGCGCCAAATACGATGGCTACGCGTTTTGCAGGAACATCGGTGATTGAATAGGTGCGTGGACGTGCGTAAAGCTCTGTAATCAATGTTGGTAGTCCCAGGATGATTAAGGCAGCTATGACTAGCACAATCAATATTCGAACTGTGAAGCGTAATATTTTCCTTAGCATAAAAAAATTGTACCACGCCTCATTGTTCGAAATACAACAAGGTAGATAGTGCAAGGTTTGTGCCAGTTTGCGTTATTTGCCAATCAATAATACAGGATCAATACCTAATGCTTCCAAAGCATTTCGCAGCGGGTCATACACGGAATCGTCAATTACTTTCAGATCCTGGATATCATAATTCCCATTGGCTTGCGTAATCAGGATTTTTCCTTCAGGATTGGCTGCATCGTCCATCAAGGCAGTGCTGAGTTGTTCAACCATTTCCTCCGATATGGAGGGATGGACTGAGAAATTTAAGTTGGGTATATCGGCTGGGGTTTGCCAAATGGTGATGACTCGTTTGGCTACATCTGGAAGGTCACTTACGGCTGAGGATGTTCGTGGATCGCCTGAGGTAGTAAAAGTGACCCCAAAATCGCAAATTCCCTTAATATATAAAGCTCGTACTACGGCTGTATGGGATTGAACAAAGACGGATTCTTGTGTTTGCAGGTTGTTTTCTTGCAAAATCCCGGCAGGGTAAATATATCCGGATGCTGAGGTCGGTTCTACGTAACAAGCACGCTTTCCATCCAATTGCTGCATGGCGGTTAGGGCATCTGTTGTACTTTGGTTGGATGCCTGGTCAAAATAAACCACAAATCCACTCTCGATATTTGCAAGAATTTGACTTCCGTAAAAATACGTTCCAAAATGGTTGGTAATTAGTTTTACATTGGCAATATTTTTCTGATGTGCGTAAATATAGGTTAGTGGTGGCAGCCACGCAGCTTGAATTTTGCCACTGCTCAATTCTTCTATCAGTGCCTGGTAAGAGGTAAAGATTTGATGACTTACAGAAATTCCAGTTGTTTCTGTGAGATATTGGGATATATTTTTGGCTGCATCTTCATAACTGGGATCTTGGATAGAATGCACATAACCAATTTTGATTGGATTGGATAGACTTCCCAAAGGTTCCGGCGTGCTGGTCGGTTCAATCTGTGTTGGAGCATAGGTTGGGGTGGGCGTTGCTGTTGGTAATAGCGAAGTGCAGCTCGATAAGGTTAAAACAATGGGTAATAACAATGCCCATAGGAATTTTTTGGGTTTTCTCACGATGACTCCAATTTCCCCAGTTGAATTAAGTGAATGCAATTTAACCCTTTGTACTGATTATAATCATATTTAACAAAATCGGTTTTAGTAATGGGTTGTGCCATTCCAAAGAAAGCTGGCAGAAAGAGGATCAAAATGAACGAAAACCAAGTCTTTCGATGGATAGCAATTGTTATCCTGGTGTTTTTATTGTTGTTGGCGGCCTTTTCAGTTGTGATTGTTTCGCTGGTCCGCCAATCAACAGAATCAATCCTTTCCCCTGTGGCTGAAGCCAATGGATTTATGAATACCCAAATTGCAAAATTAGTGAATCCAACTCCGACGATCTTACCCGACCCAGTCACGATCATCCATGAAATGCGTTCGTTAGCCCGATTAGAAACCATCCAATATTCAATGGAAAAAGTGATAACCGCTGAAATTGGACAGGGTGATTTGGGATTTTTATTTGGCGATCGATTGCTTTTGGTTGCGCACGGAAATGTTATTGCTGGTGTGGATCTACAAAAATTACAGGCTAATGATTTGTCGATGGAATCGAATGTTTTGCATGTGCGGCTGCCACCAGCTGAAATCTTTGTGGCCACTCTCGATAATGACTTGTCGTATGTGTATGATCGGGAAACCGGAATACTAACACGCGGCGATATCCAGCTGGAAACAAAAGCACGCCAGGCTGCTGAGCAAGAGATTTTGACGGCTGCGCTTGATGAAAAAATACTGGAAACAGCACAAGGAAATGCTGAAAATTTTCTTGCTGGTTTCTTACGGACTTTAGGATATCCGGAAGTTATTTTCGTCCGCGACCATTTAACGCCACAGCCATAAATCAAGGAATCCGATTTGTCCAATTGGGGTGATTGTATTTGCTGTGAACCAATTGGTCAGTCAGGGCTTCTTCGCTGGATGTAAGATTTCCGGTTTCCAGCTCAATTCTAAACAGCTTCAAAAAAGCAGTTTTAAACAAAGGTAACAGGGCTTCAAATGTATAGGACTGCCCTGTAATTGTCTCAAGTGTGGCTGCTCGTGCCAGTAAACGATCTTTTGCACGTTGGCGGGTTAATTTATCCGGGTATACAAGAGCATCGCAAATACGGGTTAAATCGCCAGTTAGTGGAATCGAACCGTGCTGTAACACACCTTGCTGACGGCGTGCCTGAGCACTGCCGATGATCTTTTTTCCGGCCACTGTAATTTCATAATTGGAAGGGACCTCAAAGCATACAGGTCCCGGCTCAGCTTCTTTGGTACTTGGTGTGTATTCTTTATCAGCCTGGGCATTCACTCCGATCAATTGCAGTACAGCCAATAAGGCTTGTGATAACCGGCGGTAACTCTCTAAGACGTTTCCCGCCATTACAGGTTCATTCTGATGCGCAATAATCGAATAGGTTAATTCGTCGGCGTGCAAGATGGCACGACCGCCTGTGGGGCGGCGAACAAGTGTCCAACCATATTGTTTTAGCGCAATAAAGTCAATATCCTGAATGCTTTGAGCCTGGCCGAGTGACAGGCAGGGTGGATTCCAGGCGAATAATCTTAAGGTGGCAGGTGATTTTCCATTAATCACCGATTCCAGGATGGCTTCATCAACGGCCATATTCCAGGCACCATTTGCCGGAGGGGTAACCAGTAATCTCCAGGTGGATTGTTTATACATGTTGGTAATTATACCTAGTAACTCACCATAAAATGACTATAATAGGATTAATTCATCCCCAAAAAATTTCAATTATGGCTTCAGGCTGATTAGTCCAGTGTGTTAACTTTCTTGACATTTTTTTAAAAACAGTTACAATGTTGATATCAAATCACGGGATGAGGCCGCCAGTGAGCCAGTATTTGTGGATGATATCAAGGTCTAATGTTAAGAACCTTAACAAGCATGCGATCCTGGATCTTATTCGTTTTACTCCTGGCGGAATCTCGCGCATTGAAATATCACGGCAAATGGACCTTACCCGTGCGGCTGTTACCTCTTTGGTAAATGATTTAATTTCCTCTGGAGTTATTCGTGAAACCACGCAGCACCGAGCTGGAGGTCGCCGTCCAATTGGGTTAGAGGTTAACCCCGATCGTGGTTATGTGGTTGGGGTTGATATGGGGGCAACGCATATTACCCTGGTGCTGGCAGATTTTTTAGCCAGGGTTATCCGGGAATATGAAGCTCCCTTTGATATCAATTTAGGCCCGGAAGCTTGCCTGGCTCAAATGGATGATTTACTGCAAAAATGGCTGTTGAAGGCCGGATTTCGGATGGATCAGATTTCTGCTGTGGGTGTAGGTGTGCCAGGTCCAATTGTCTCTGAGGCGGGAATGGTCAGCGGACCGCCAATTATGCCCGGGTGGGATCATTTCCCGATCCGAAAATGGCTGGAGGAACGCTGGCATTTACCTGTGTCTCTGAGTAATGATGCTGAACTAGGCGCGTTGGGTGAATGGGCGTTTGGGGCTGGTAGAGGTCATAATAATCTTGCATATATCAAGGTTGGTACTGGAATTGGATCCGGTTTGTTAATTGAGGGTCAAATTTATCGCGGTGCCACTGGAAGTGCGGGAGAGATTGGTCATATCACGATTGAGGAAAATGGTCCGATCTGTTCATGTGGTAATCGAGGATGCTTAGAAGCTATGGCGGGTGGAAAAGCAATTGCCCGCCGGGCGATTGAGGAAGTCAATAAAGGAACAAGAACTACATTATCAGAGGTCATTCCAACCAGTGATATCACATCGATGGAGGTTATTGCAGCCGCGCGGCGTGGTGATCTGGTTTCACAACAAATTGTCATTGAAGCAGGGTATCATTTAGGAACTGCAATAGCTGGGATGGTAAATTTGGTTAATCCTTCAATGATCGTTATTGGTGGGGGTGTAGCACAAGTCGGAGATTTATTATTAGATCCTATTCGTAGATCGGTACAGAAAAGAAGTTTAAAGGTGGCCTCTCGTGCAGTTCGGATTTCTTCAGCTTTATTGGGAAGGCGTTCTTCTGCGATGGGAGCGGTTGTTCAGGCATTATCAATTACATTGCATGTTTTCGCTTCTGAAAATTAGGAAATTGATTGCAAAGGAGGTGATGGAAACCCTTCATTCATACATCAAATTTGCAGGTAAGTGTGAAAAACATTTAACCGTGGGGAAAACCCCAAAAAATTAATTCTTTCAGGAGGAAAGAGATGTCTAAAAAGTTTTTGCCCTTGATCAGTTTGATTCTGATCGCTGCCTTTGTTCTGGCTGCCTGCCAGCCAGCCGCTACCCCGACTGCTGAGCCTACCCTGGCTCCTGTCACCATCAAAGTATGGCATCAGTGGGATGGTAAATACCTGGATGCAATTACTCAGGCTTTCAAAGACTATGAAGCTGCCCATCCTGGTGTAACCATTGACCTGTCCAAGCCGGAAGATGTTGGCAGTGCTTTGAATGTGGCGATCCCCGCTGGCGAAGGCCCCGATATCATTGGTTGGGCGAATGACAAAATTGGTGAGCAGGCATTGAAGGGCAACATTGTTGCTTTAAATGACTACGGTATCACCGAAGACTTCTTGAAGACCACCTACGAACCCGCCGCTGTGGCTGGTGTTCAGTGGTCTGGCAAGATCTGGGCTCTGCCCGAGACTCAGGAAGGTATTGCGCTGGTCTATAACAAGGACCTGGTAACTGAAAAATACCTGCCCAGTGACCCAATGAATTTCGAAGATCTGTTTGCAAAAGCAGAAGCTTTCAAGGCTGACACTGGCAATGCGTTGGTTTGTAACCAGGGCTTTGGCGCTGAAGATGCTTACCACATGTCCCCAATCTTCTTCGGCTTTGGCATTCCCGCCTACGTCGATGAAACCGGCAAGGGTTATCTGAATGCTCCGGAAGCTGTGAAAGCTGCTGAATGGCTCAAGAAATTCGCTACCGTCTCCCTGGCTGAAAACACCTATGATATCTGCAATGCCGCTCTGCAGGAAGGCAAAGTTGGTATGTGGTGGACTGGCCCGTGGGCTGTCGCTGGTATCGAAGAGAAGGGTGTGAACTACGACATTCTGCCGTTTGGCCGCCCATTCGTTGGTATCAAGACCCTCATGCTGTCCAAGAATGCTGTTGACCGCGGTACTACCGAGGTTGCAGTTGATATCATCAAGTACTTCACTTCAGCCGAAGTGCAGAAGAAATTGTCCCTGGTCAACAAGACCATCCCGGCCGCTACCGCCGCGATTAAGGATCCTGAAGTTGCTGCATTGAAGGCAGTGGTTGGTTTCGGTAATGCCCTGAATCTGGGTGTTCCGATGTCCCCGTCGCCCTTCTCCTCCGCTCAGTGGGGCCCTGTTGGTAAGGCTGCTGCCGCTGTTTGGACTGGCGCCCAGGAACCTGCCGTAGCTATGGAAGAAGCTCAAAAAGCTTTGGACGAAGCTGTTGCTGGCATGAAATAGTTTTATCGCTGATGCGGGGAGAGCTGATGGTTAGTTCTCCCCGCATTTCCGTATCTATTAGGGTCGTGAAAGGAGCGATGCTATGGAAAGGTGGCTCGGTCGCCGAAGAGGGTTGGTTATTCTGCTATTTCTCCTCCCGACAATCATTGCAATCATCATTTTCAATGTTTATCCGATCCTGTTGAATACCTACGTGTCCTTCACGAATCGGAATAAATTCCGCCCCAATCCTGATTGTTCGGTACCATTAACTGGTTTGTTGGATCCCTTATGTTGGCCGGCCTTTCGAGAAAAAGCGCCTGTTGGCCTGGGATCACCATACCGGCTTGAAGAACCCCTCACGAAAAACTATAACGATTTATTAGGTAAGTTATTTACACCTGAGGCATTAATTGCTTTGGGATTGCTCATTGTGTGTTTGGTTCCTCTCTATCTTTCGGGTAGAGTGAACAAAAGATTAGATAAACAAGTTAGCCGAACGATTCCATCCTCGGTGATTTGGATCGGTGGAGCGTTACTTGCGGTCGCCTTGTTTGTTGTGCTGGATGTGGGAAAATCCATTAATTACTTAATGGAGACCGGTGATTTTATCACCGTAGTTTTCCGTACCGCATTGTTTGTAGTACTTCGCGTCCCATTAACCTTTTTAATTGGTCTGATCCTGGCGCTCATTCTCAATAATCCCAATTTGCCAGGAAAAACATTTTTCCGTGTGGTTTTATTTATTCCTTGGGGCGCATCCAGTGTGGCGATCTTGATGTCGTTGGTGTGGCAATTTATGTTCCGCCAACAGGGTACGATAAACCAGGTTTTGGCCACTATTGGAATTGAAGGTCCAATTTGGTTAAATGATCCAGTGTCAGCTTTTGCAATTATCGTTATTGCTGACTTGTGGTTCTCCTACCCATTCTTCATGGTATCCATTTTGGGCGCTTTGCAATCCATTCCGGTAGAACTGTATGAGGCAGCGGAAGTGGATGGCGCGAACTGGTTTACCCAATTAACCAGTATTACCTTGCCATTAATTCGCCCGGCAGTGTTGCCTGCAACGGTGTTGACCTCGATTACGGCATTCCAAATGTTTGGCACCGCGTTTGCGATTACGGCAGGTGGTCCGCAAGCAGGTGCAGCCAGACCTGGTGCCACTGAGTTTGTCATGATCTATGCTTACAAGCAGATTTACCAGACACAGAATTATGGCCGGGCAACTGCTTTTGCTGTGTTGATTTTCTTGATGCTGTTTGCAGCGACGTTGTACTCCATGCGGATTACCCGTATTACTAAAGGAGCGTACGAATGAACCGGAAAACCAAACCTATTGTCCGCGTTTTACAATACACGATCCTTGTTTTGGCAGCGTTGTTCGCCTTTTACCCGGTCTGGTTTGCCATCCTTGCCTCTGGACGTTTGGGCGATCGTCTCTATACCCTGAATTTGTTGGGCATGTTCATCCCCACAGAATGGACCTTCGAAAACTACAGGGTGATGTTATTCGAGCGGCCGTTCTTAACTTGGCTGCGCAACAGCCTTTATGTGGCTACGGCAACCACGTTTTTGAGCATGTTGGTGTGTACCTCGGCTGCATTCGCCCTCTCGCGGTTCCGCTTCAAGGGGCGTGAATTTTTCCTGATTTTCCTGCTGGCGATCTCTACCTTCCCTGGTTTGCTCTCGCTGGTGGCAATAGCCCAGCTGTTGACTGCAATCGGTTTGTATGGAAAGCATATTGGCTTGATTTTGGCTTACACAACCGGAACATTGGTGTTTTGTACATGGAATCTGAAAGGCTATTTCGATACAATCCCGATTGATCTGGAGGAATCGGCCATGTTGGATGGCTGTGGTCCTGTTCAGGCCTTTATCCTGATTGCTTTGCCGTTAGCTCGTCCGGCATTGGCGGTAACCGCAATTCTGGGATTTATGGCTGGTTGGGGTGACTTTGTTTTTGCTTCGGTATTGGTTCCTGCACCGGATTCACTTAAGTTGGCAGTTCCTGCATTATATTCTTTGGCAAACAGCATGTCTGTGCCTTGGGGATATTTTGCAAGCGGCGCTGTGATCGTGATTATCCCAACCATTATTGTTTATCTATCAATGAACCGCTACTTTGAGGGCGGTTTGACACTGGGTGGTGTGAAAGGTTAATGAACGATTTCATTTTTGGCACACTTGCTACGGACGAACTTCGTCGCGAAAGAGTATATGGTTTTCGCTCTGGGGTTACTCATAACCACCATCGCGACCCAATCGATCCTGCTCCTGCCCAGCCCATCATAATCCATGCTACATCAGGCCCGGCCAGCCCTGGCGACCGGGCCTGGGTGTATTGGACGACCGATGGAACTGACCCGGAAGGTGCAGATGGTCTTGCCACTCGTGGATATGCAACCCCGTTAGAGGTTGTGAAGACGGAGTGGGATACTGTCCTATGGGGATACATTCGCCATTTTCGGGCAGTTCTGCCTGGACAGCCAGCCAAGACATTGCTGCGTTACCGGATAAGCTGTGCGGATGCTGAACAAGGCGAAGTTTTTGCAGATCATAATACTTATTATGCCTGTTGGATTGACGATGATCCGGCTCCAGAATGGGCGAAAAACGCGGTCGTTTACGAAATCTTTGTCGACCGGTTTAATCCCGGGAATGGAAAACAATGGTTGAAACCGGATTCTCCTTCTGGTTTTTTTGGGGGAACAATACGCGGGATCACCGAAAAATTAGATTACTTGATTAATCTTGGTGTGAACACATTGTGGTTGACACCTATTTTCCCCAGCCCATCGCATCATGGGTATGATGCAACGGATCTATTTGAAATTGAGCCACGGTTAGGAACCAAAGCGGATTTGCAAGAATTAATCAACCTTGCTCATCTAAATGGCATCCGGATAATTTTGGATTTAGTTCCTAATCACTTTTCAAATTTGCATAAATCCTTTCAAGATGCGATTTCGAGACCGGACAGCCCGTATCGCGATTGGTACACCTTCAAGCATTGGCCAGATCAATATGAATCCTTCTTTGGGGTAAAAGAGATGCCCCAAATTAATTTGCGCAAACAGGCCGCCCGAGATTATTTATTGTCGGCTGTAAAATACTGGTTGGAGATGGGTGTGGATGGTTATCGTGTGGATTATGCGATAGGTCCTTCAGCTGATTTTTGGGCTGAGTTCCGCAGGGTCACCCGTTCAGTTCGACCCGATTGCTGGACCTTTGGAGAAATTGTTGACCCATCGGATGTTCAATTGACGTTTGCGGGTGGATTGGATGGTGCTCTTGATTTTATCCTCTTAGAGGGGCTGCGCCAATCCATAGCATTTGGGAATTGGAGTGCCTTTAAACTATCGCGATTTATCAGCCGGCATGATGAATTTTTCCCGGATACTTTTTCTCGGCCTTCCTTTTTAGATAATCATGATATGAACCGATTCTTGTGGGCTGCTGGAAATGATAAACGTCGCTTGAAAATGGCAGCGCTTTGTCAGTTTGGCTTAATTGGCGCACCGGTGATTTATTATGGAACGGAAATTGGATTGTCTCAAGAACGAGACGTCCGGCAGGATGGCCGTGGCTTGCCAGAGGAATCCAGATTGCCAATGCCGTGGGAACAACCAGACAACAGCTTATTCAATTGGTATCGAGAATTAATCGCTCTTCGCAAAAATCACCCTAAACTGGTTGAAGGCAAATTAATTCAACACACAGATACCGCTTTTGTATATCTTGCGGAAAGAGCAACTTCTACTCATTCGTATTGGACATTCTTAAACCTTAGTGGTGAAGATCAAAAAGTAAAAGCTCCTCAAGGAACGATTTTGATTTCTACAACTGAACAAAAACTCCATCAAGATCAAAATGGATGGATTAATTTACCAGCCTATTCCGGCGGTATTCTTAAGACATAACGGAGTTAACTAATGCACAAAAATCATTCGTATTTCCAGAAGGTCATTTTGATGGTGCTCCTGGTAAGTTTTTTGATTGGGTTAACTGGTTGTGGCGGCCAGGTGAAATCATCTCCACCTGCTGGGTATCCAAATGGTACGGGAGAGTATGCCTGGTGGAATGACAGCGTGTTTTACGAGATTTTTGTGCGCAGTTTTTATGACAGCAATGGGGATGGAATCGGTGATTTTAAAGGACTGACCGAGAAATTAGATTACTTGAATGACGGCGACCCAAAAACCACAACGGATTTAGGTATCACCGGTATCTGGCTGATGCCAATCAATCCATCCCCGTCTTATCATGGTTATGATGTTACCGATTATTATGCAGTCAATCCGGATTACGGAACGATGGATGATTTTAAGGCGTTTTTGGAGGCTGCTCATCAACGCGGTATCCGGGTGATAATGGATCTGGTCATTAATCATACTTCCGTAGATCATCCGTGGTTTGCTGCCTCGAAAGACCCAAATTCACCATATCGAAGCTGGTATATCTGGGCAAAAGAAAATCCCAATTTTGCGGGACCTTGGGGGCAGACCGTCTGGCATAAAACCTTAGAGAATGAATATTATTATGGGATTTTCTGGTCGGGTATGCCGGACTTAAACTACCAGACCCAGGCAGTTACGGATGAGATGTACAAAATCACAGAATTTTGGCTGAAAGAGGTCGGCATTGATGGTTTTCGTGTGGATGGTGCCCGCCATTTAATTGAGGACGGAAAAGAGCAAGAAAATACAAAAGCGACTCATGAATGGTATCAAGAGTGGTTCGCTTACTATAAGGGTATTGACCCCAATGCATTTACGGTTGGGGAGGTTTGGACGACTAATTTTGCAGCTGTGCAATATGTCAAAAACAAGGAATTCGACGTTGTTTTTGACTTTGAAACTGCCCAGGCGTGGGTAGAAGGTGTGGCTGGAAGCGATGCCAGAAAAATCAGCAACGCGACCAAATTTGCAACGAATTTATTTCCCTTCAATCAAAAAGCGAATTTTCTGACCAACCATGATCAGAACCGGGTAATGTCACAATTTCAGGGAGATGTGAAGAAAGCGAAATCAGCCGCTGTATTATTGTTAACCTCTCCAGGAATCCCGTTTCTTTATTATGGCGAAGAAATCGGTATGCGCGGTGTAAAACCGGACGAGGATATTCGCACCCCCATGCAGTGGAATAGCGAAAATCGCGCTGGCTTTACGGCCGGGCCTGCCTGGCGAGCAGTGAATGGTGATTATGAAGAGGTAAATGTCGCCATTCAGACGGATGATCCAGATTCGCTTTTATCGCTTTACCGGGATTTAATTCGACTTCGGTTAGATCAACCTGCCTTGAGGGTTGGTACCTATCAGGAAGTTTCTACGGATCATGGGAAGGTGTATGCAGCTCTGAGAAGTTATGAAGGAGAAGCAATCCTGATTTTGGTGAATTTAGATACTCAACCTGTGAAAGATTATCAATTATCGTTGGATAAAGGTCTTGAAAAGGGCACGTATCAAATGATCCCGTTGTTGGGGGAAGGCAAATACCCGGCTCTAAAAGTTAATGATCAAGGTGGTTTTTCAGAATATCGCCCCTTAGCGGAATTGCCAGGCGGTGCATCCTTGATCATCTATTTGAAATAATCTATTTAAACCAAAGAATATTAACGTATGGGTTATCTTTACAACGATATAGATTTAAAGGCTGAATCGATTGAAACACCGCGAAAAAAATTTCCACCGACCTGGTGGAGGCGCAGTTACTCGATTGGGTTGATTGTTCTGCTCAGCATTTTATTACATGCATGGTCGGTCTGGTTATTGCCAGTTGACTTTGATGAACCGGTTTATTTACAGGTGGGTGCAGATTATGCAAAGAGCCTGAAATCTGGAGATATTTCCGGATTGGTTAATTATCAAGGAAATCTTGAGCATCCATCCTTTGTTAAGCTGCTGTATTCTCTACCTTATCTGCTTACCGATGTGAGGCCAGGAAGCCAGACGGATCTGTATATCGCCCGGTCTATTTCGGCGTTGTTTGGTGTGTTGGCTGTTTTGTTGGTCGCGATAATCGATCCTTTGGCAGGCTTATTGTATGCACTTCACGGAATGTCTTTGAAATATACCAGCCAGGCATACTTAGAAGCAGTACCAATGTTTACATGTTTTCTAAGTATATTGGCTTTTAAAAAGGCACAGGAAGGGGACCGGAAGTGGCTTTGGATCTCGGCAATTGCATTGGGGGTAACGGCTGCAAGTAAATACACCTATTTGATGGTGGTGGTTGTTTTAATTTTCCTTGTCTTCCAATACCGGAATATTGGTTGGAAGCCACTTCTTATGGCAGCAGGCCTGTCGGTGCTTGTATTTTTATTGTTTAACCCTGGAATTTGGAGCAATCCGATTCAGCGCTTGTTCCAATCATTATTATTTCATACGCAGTATGCCCAGGGTACCCATGTTCAATCTGTTGGATATCCCTGGTATCAGCCATTTGTTTGGCTCTTTTCATCACCGCCCTGGCATCCCCAGGTCTACTTTTTTATTTTGTTGGACGGGCTGATTTTTGGCTTGGCAATTCTCGGATTTTATTTTGAGATATGTCAAAAACGAATCTGGCTGCTTGTCTGGTTTATTACTGGAATACTGGTGTTATTAGTTTGGCCAACGAAGTGGCCTCAGTACACCATTATTCTTGCTCCAGTTACTTCTCTTGCGGCAGCTACCTTTTTGCGCAAAGGTTACCATTTTTTACGCCATCAAGAATCATATTGGAATTATTTTGAAGCGATCTTGCCTCAACCACCAAAGATCTTCTGGTATGTATTGATTGGGTTTGTTGCTGCGCTTGGATTAGGAAAAGTAGTGTTTGAATTCGATATGGCTTTTGCGCGGCGAGGATGGTACCAATATTCTGTGCAAACGGCTCCTTTACCAACGAATATGGTTTCTGCTCTGGCATGGGATCATAGCGGAGAGATGTTGATGGGGACGGAAAATGGGATTGCCGTTTGGAAACCATCGAAGGATTTACCCTGGGAATTGGGTAGCGACTGGCTCCAGCCGAATAATTCACCTTTACCCATGGGACGGATCCTGAATATTTATAGTGATTTTAATCAGACATGGTGGATTGGAACATTAAATGGCCTGGTTCGTTTTGATGGGCAATCATGGCAAACATTTATTACGGAGGATACCGGATTGTCCAGACAGGAGATTCATGATATTGCCCAGGATTCGGATGGGCATATTTGGATCACCACAATGGGGGGAATAGCCGAATGGAACGGCACGAATTGGGCTGCTTACAACACTTCCAACAGTAGAATTTTGGATGATTCCGCTTTCTCAATTGTAATCCAACCTTTATCGGATGGTGATAGGATCTGGATTGGGTCTCTAAAGGGTGTTTCACGCTTTCAGGTAAACACCAATGAATGGACGACTTATGATTTCAGTAATATCTACCTGGGATGGGGAGGCGTAATTGATTTGATGATTGACCAAAATCAAACGGTGTGGGCAGCATCTCTGGGTGGTGGATTAGGACAATGGGATGGTGCGGATTGGATATTTCATCGGACCGATAACTCAAAAATTCCAGGAAACAATATTACCAGTTTATTAGATTCTGGAAACGGAAAAATATGGGTTGGATTTAATTATGCGGCAGAGCCGGGTGGCTTTTTAGCCACATATGACGGAAAAGTTTGGAAAAAATATGTTCCGAATAATTCGGGCTATTTAGGGTCTGAACCGTTGGCGTTGGCAATGGACGACCTAGGCAGGTTATGGATTGGTACAGCTACGGGCGGATTGCAGATCTTTGAGCAGTAGCATTTAGATATATGATTGATTGGATGAATAAATTCTCGGATATACTTTTATTAATTGACCGTTTTGATAAATTAGGATGCTGAAATGAGCCAGGAACAAAAAATCATCTATTCTAAAAAACCTCGTAATACCGTAGAAATTCAATTACCGGATGGTCGAGTATTAAATGGCCCACGGAATCTGCCAGTAGGTGAATTCCTTAAGGTGTTACCGGAATTTCATAATCCACCGGTAGTTGGGGCTGTGATTAATGGTGATTTGAGGGAATTAACTTTTCCCATCCGCATGGATGCTCTGGTTCGTCCAATCACAATGTCAGATGCTGATGGCGCGCGGATTTATCGCCGTTCATTAATCTTTTTACTGGATGCTGCGTTTGAGGAATTATTTCCAGAAGCGACCTTAACTGTGGATCATTCGGTTTCTTCCGGCGGATATTACTGCCAGGTTGGGGGAAGAGGACCTTTATCACAGATGGAGTTGGAAAAGCTTGAAAAGCATATGTGTTCTTTGGTTGACCAGAATCTACCATTGGAGCGCAGGCAAGTTCCCCTCCAGGAAGCGATCGAAATATTTGCGAACAAAGGATATCAGGACAAAGTTCAATTGCTCAGGTATCGCCAAAAAGCTACTTTGGTTTTATATCAATTAACAAATCATCAAGATTACCATCACGGATATATGGTTCCCTCCACAGGGTATCTACGTTGGTTTGAACTTAAACCTCTGGATGCAGGATTTATCTTGAGATTTCCTCGCCGGCATGACCCTGCTCGCTTACTGCCCATGCCTGATTATCCGATGTTGTTAAAAACATTCCGGCAATATGGGGATTGGCTGCAGCGCCTGGGTATTGAAAGTGTTGGTTCATTAAATGATGCAATTTCAGCGGACCGGGTTCGTGAAATTGTGCTCGTTTCTGAAGCGCTGCATGAGCAAAAAATTGCTGAGATTGCCCGGCAAATTGTGGATCGATCGCATGATTCCCGGATTGTGTTAATTGCTGGTCCATCCTCTTCGGGCAAGACCACATTTTCCAAACGATTGGCTGTTCAGCTTCTTGCCTATGGATTTTCTCCATTTCCGCTTGAGCTGGATAATTTTTTTGTTGATCGGGAAAAGACACCTAAAGACAAAAACGGCGAGTACGATTATGAAGCCCTTGAAGCTCTGGATATCCAGCGATTAGAGGAAAATCTGGCGGAATTATTGGCAGGAAAGAAAACACAGCTCCCGCGATTTAATTTTAAACTGGGGCGAAGCGAACCGGGTGATATTGTGCAACTGCGTTCGGATCAATTGATTATTTTGGAAGGGATCCACGGCTTAAACCCGAAATTACTACCGGATATCCCTGGAGAAAAAACTTTCCGGATTTATATCTCATGTTTGACGCAGTTGAATCTTGACCGGCATAACCGGATTTCGACCACGGATACACGATTAATCCGCCGGATTGTTCGCGATTCTCGTGAACGCGGTTATAGTGCAATGGATACGATTGCTCGATGGGAATCCGTGCGGCGCGGTGAGAAAAACCACATTTTTCCCTATCAAGAAAATGCAGACGAGATGTTTAATTCTGCATTGGTGTATGAATTATCTGCCCTAAAGCCATTGGCTGTTCCACTCCTTCGGCAGGTACCTCACGGTACGGAAGAATATATTGAGGCGAAACGGTTACTGGCATTTTTGGAATGGTTTTCTCCTGTCGAGACTGATATCATTCCGGAAAATTCAATCTTGCGGGAATTTGTGGGGGATTCTAGTTTGCGGCATTTTAAATTGTGGTCCAGAGCTATCAATGGATAAGAAAAAAGAACTCGGATTTTTCCGAGTTCTTTTTTTGTTGAATTGGCCTATTTATGGTTCTGGATCTGTTCTTTTAACATTCTTCCTAAGCGGCCGATTCCTTCATTGATTAACTCAGGAGGGCAATAGGAGAAGTTAAGCCGCATGGTGTTGAAGCCACCACCATTGGGATGGAAAGAGTCGCCAGGCACATACGCCACTTTATTGCGAACAGCTTCTTTAAATAGCTCGGTTGTATTCATCCATTCCGGTGTTTTCACCCAGAGGAAAAGTCCGCCTTGTGGGCGAGTCCAGTAAACACCTTCTGGCATATGTTCGTCAAGTGCATCCAGCATCACATTGCGCCGCTCGCGGTACACATTGCAAATTGTTTCAATGTGCTTGTCGATAAAGCCGCCGCTACCGACTTCATGTGCCACAACCTGGTTAAACGTGGCTGTGTGTAAGTCGGCACCCTGCTTGGCCAGGACCAATTTGTGTATCACCTCAGGCGGGGCAATGACCCAGGCTAAACGCAGGCCAGGGGATAAAATCTTGGAGAAAGTGCTGAGATAAATCACATTACCGCTATAGCAGCCGTTCTGTTGGCGGTACTTGCTATCCAGGGATACGACGGAGGGGAGATGTTCACCTTCATAACGAAGCTGCCCATATGGATCATCCTCAATGATTGGCACGCCGTAACGATCGGCCATTTCAATCAATTTATGCCGTCGTTCCATTGAGATGGTTACGCCCATCGGATTTTGGAAATTAGGCAAAACATAGAGAAATTTGGGGCCTGTGCGTAAGGCTTGTTCAAGTTCATCAGTTTTTAACCCGTTTTCATCGGTTCCTACGGCGACATATTCAGCACCGTATGCATTCCAGGCCTGTAGTGCACCAAGATAGGTTGGTGATTCAACCAAAATCCGATCACCATGATTGATAAATATTTTTCCAATCAAGTCCAGGGCTTGTTGAGATCCGGACGTGATCATGATATTATCAGGTGTCACTTCAATTCCATACCGGTTGGTGTGGCGGGCGATCATCTGACGAAGAGGAAGATATCCTTCCGTAGATCCATATTGCAATGCCTGCGCGCTATTATTTTTTAATACACGCATACACGCTTCTGCAATTTCCTCGGCTGGGAACACATCGGGAGCTGGCAGACCGCCAGCAAAAGAGATGATTTCTGGATTTTCTGTCAGCTTTAATAGTTCCCGAATGGCGGAAGCCTTCATTCGCTGT
>JAJUJY010000017.1 GCA_029265085.1 Chloroflexota bacterium | reverse complement strand
GTCGAAATGGTCACCCGCAAAATCCGCTCCGATGGCGATGAGCGCGGGATGCTGGTGTATCCCCACAGGGGGGACGGTGTGGGTATAAATTTAGGCCGGTGATGACTCATTGATTTCATGAAGAATTTGAAATACAAAGCGCTCTCCGACAATGGAGGGTGCTTTTGATTCATGCCAGGCACTTATTCATCCAATGGAAGTGGAAATTTTTTTGTCCCGTAACACATACGCTTGATCGGTGTTGCAGACGTAATGTTTGATGCGAATGGCATCGCGCAGTCGGTCGAACAGTTTTTTTGGTTTTGGGGTGGGCTGATCAGACATGAAGGGCCTCTCTGTTATAGAACCGTGCTAAAATTATCCTAATATGAGCGTATCAGAACAAAAGATAACGAGGCGGCAGATACGCAATATATCATAATAATAATTAAAGCTATACGGCATAATTGCCGTATAAGTAATAGTTGACACGCTCCTTTTAACAGAGAGTCAGGTAAATAAAATAAAAGGTGGTATGAACATTCCCTCTCGTGAACGAGCCGAAGAGTTTATCAAAGAAGCACAGGATTTGAATCCAGGTCCCTGGGTTCAGCACTCTTTCTTTGTCGGAAAAGCCGCCGAAGCGATTGCAGCACAGCATCCAAAGCTTGATTCAGAAACTGCTTTTATTTTGGGCTATCTTCATGATATTGGACGGCGGGCTGGTGTGGCAGATATGCGCCATACGCTGGATGGTTATTACTTTCTCATGGAACAAGGGTTTGAGGATGCCGCTCGAATTTGCATCACGCATGTATTCCCCCTGAAACCTATACATTCTGTTGCTGGCAAATGGGATTGTACAAAACAAGAATTAGACTTGTTGGATGAATATCTTTCACGAATTGAGTTTGACGACTATGATCGGCTCATTCAACTTTGCGATGCCATAGCTCTTCCATCAGGGTATTGTTTGGTGGAAAAACGCTTGATGGACGTAGCATTACGGCGTGGCGTCAATGAATTCAGCGTTCCACGTTGGAAAGCGTTTTTGGGTATACAGAAGGAGTTTGAAACTACAATCGGTCAATCGATTTACAGGGTACTTCCCGGAGTTGTCGAAAACACCTTTGGGTTTAATCTGTGTGCATAAGAGAAGCGTGCCAACACAGCGTGCAGCGGACAAGAGCGGGGATTCTACTGGCTACGGCGAGTCAGCGCTAAACTGTTTTTTTCTTTGAGTTCTTCCCGTCAAAGTCCCGCTCGTGCCGCTAACGCCAACCGTTAGGCGCTGAGTTGAGAAAGACTGAAAAAGGCATAACCTGAACAAGACAATCATTCTGACAAACCCCTAAGTATTACAAAATGGCCAGTCAATTCAATCCATATAAACAGAAAAAGGAGCAAACATGAGTGAAAAGGTTGTTAGGGCAGCCGATAATGAAGACCTTGAAACCGTAAGTGCAGTAAAGGAAATATGCTGGTTTTGCCAGCTTAGGGAGGCAGAACCAGCAAAATCCAGAGTGGTGAAGCTAGTGAAATCAACCATCTTGGATGAAAAAATAGGAAGTATAAAATCGAGAGAAGAGAGTGTGAAAATTCCTATTCCCAGATGCAGTCAATGTGCCTCTGTTAGAAAAAAGTCAAATACGGCAGCAATCACTATTACGATAACAGCATTATTATCTGGTCTTGGTAGTTGCCTTCTATTAATGCAGGACGGTTATGGGGGATTGGCTATACTCTCTGGTATCGCCTTGCCTATTATTATGATCGCACTATTTATGCTTTGGACAGCTAAACGGGATAAAAACCTCTCTTTAGAGCAAAGGCGGGATAATGAAAATGCAAATAAGCCCGTTGAGGAATATCAAACAATCTCTCAATTGTTAAAACAAGGATGGAGTATTCTAGGAGAAGGGGATGCAGCGGAGTTGGAGATGTAAGTAATCCAAACCATAGTGAACAATGCAAGTATAGAAAACTGTCTTGCCAAATGCGCCTAATAAAACGTGCACCTGACGCTGGGGATTCTGCGCACATCCCAAGCAGTTTCCTACGCCTTAGCATTTTTCTGGTTGGACGGCTTCGCCGTCCCCACCCCACCCGCAAGTAACGCAAACCGTTGGGCGGCTTAACGGCACAAGAGTTTAAAGTGAAAACGAAAAAAGTCAACGTACTTTTGTTACTGGTCATAAGTATAAGTTTGGTTGCTTGTGGCGCATCTGTGGCAGAACTTAATGAACAAGCAACCGCCATCGCGGACTCCATTTTTACAACACAAACGGCTCAGGCTTCTTCCTATCCATCAACGCCAACAATACCACCTGCCACCACATTGAACTGTCCTGAAGCCACAGTTGGCACACTGCTCTTGAAGGATGAGGATGGTAGCTACTGTCTCTTGTATCCAGAGGGGCACGGTGTTGTCATTCCCTTTGCGGGCGAAGTGTGTCTTGTCCCAGGCGAACCCCCTTATATGGCATGTCACAGCGCAAGCCTCATCATTAACGTGGAAGAGGCGGACGGGCGAACAGCAGACGAAGTAGCTGATACTGTGACTGTGGAAAACCGTTGTAGCGGAGAGCGTTATAACTTGACCATCGCCGATGAAAACGCGGTTGTTCTTCCCGAATGCGGCGGGCAGGCTACCTCACGAAATGTATTTATTGTCCATGATGACCGCCTATATAATCTTACGTTTCTAGACTTATCGGAACGATTCTACGCACAGGTCATCACCTCCTTTATGTTTCTGCGCTAGGAGTAAACCGAATGCCGCCCAACACAGCGTGCACCCGACAAGTGGGATTCGCCGCGTTTTACAGGCTTTTTCTTCACTTCGGGTTTATACTGCTCTCAAGATGAGTCCACGCCCGCCCACCCGCAAGTAACGCAAGCCGTTAGGCGCGTCGTATCAATATTCCCGGTCAATCAAAATCAAACTTTTAAGGAGACACAATGACAGAACATCTCGACCCAGCATTACTCGTACCGATCGAGAAAGTTGCGCGATTTATTGAAACCGGGGATATATCCCTGCTTTCAGCCTTCGCAACCCAAGGTGTAGTGATCATCGAAAATTTTGCGCCGCATCTTTTTGAAGGGGAAGATGCAGTGAAACGTTGGTCTCAGAAGATTTTGTCTTGGCATAAACCGCCTAGTGATCTTGTACTCAAGCATACATTTGGCGCCCCGCAAGATCTTAGCGTTCATGATGATCTCGCCTTTTTATCCCTGCCAACCCATTGGAAAATTTCACAAGGCGGTGAAAGTTTTGAAGAAGATGGTGGATGGGCATTCGTATTGGTGCAGGAAGAAGGTGAATGGCGGGTCCGCTCCTATGGATGGGCTGTTACGTTTATAGGAGACTAGCGGTCCAGCTGATGTTGCTGAGAGATAGGTAGTCAAAACAAACCGCCCGACACCATGAGCAGCCGTCAATAACAGTAACCTTCTCGCTTTGGGCTAAATCGTGTCTACGAGAACAAGACCTGACCTTTTTTCAACACGAAACATTACCCAACCGAACATACAAACAAGACAGCCTGCCGGAAATGACAGGCTGTCCTTCAGTTGAATCGGCACTAGTGAATGCTTTGCTTTCTTTAGCCTACTTTATTACCATCGTCTTTTGTACGACTGTATTGTTGCTCAGGTCAGGATCAAATGTCGCACTGGATACGAAGGCGTTGTTGACCAGTTCCTTACCCGGCTTGGCAGTCTTGTTGACGATCACGGTGATCTTGATGATGGCACTGCTTCCGCTTGCCAGACTTTCGCTGGAGCAAGTGACGGTTCCAGAGTTCGTGGCGAAACTACAGGTCCATCCCTTGGGTGCTGCGACCGAAACGTAGGTGGTATTGACGTCGAGCTTATCAGTTACAATGACATTTTCGGCGGAATTTGGCCCCTGGTTACTAACCGTTAGGGTATATACCATCTTTGTGCCCGGCTTGACTGGGTCCTTGCTGTCGATGTTGTCGATGGTCAAGTCGGCGGAGACGGGTGCGCTCACGACCTGTGTCAGGGTAAGAGAGGGTTCGTTATAAGCACCCATCAAATCATAGTAGGTCGCTGTGATCTCGTGTGAGCCCTCCCCCAGTGCAGCCGTTGTGCAGGTCACCGGGTAATTCCCAATGATGGGTGAGCCATTCTCCACAAAAAGTATATTCAAGTACAGATTCGAGCAGCCTGCAATTTCGTTTCCATCGGCAAAAAACGTAACTACTCCAATCGGTGGGAACACACCATCAGGAGTTTCCGCAGCTCCGGTTGCGCTCACGGTGAAAGTCACCGCCTCACCCAGCGTGGATGGGTTGGAGGAGGAGGTAAAAGTGAAACTGCCATCTACCTTGACCAGCTCAATCGACAGGTTGTAACTTTTCAGGTTGATTGCGTGGGTTGCATCCTCCACCCTCACCGTGAATGTGTAGTTACCTGAAGAGGTTGGCGTGCCGGAAAGTACACCATCCGGGCTTAGGGTCAGGCCATTGGGTAAAGTACTCCTGTTCCAGTCGATGGAGTATGTATAGGGTGCAGTTCCACCGCTTGCACTGAACGCCTGGCTATACTCCACTCCAATGGTGCCGGAAGGGAGTTCATATGTGCTTGGACTGATGATAATGGTTGGGTAATAGAAGCCAACCTCCAGAAAAGGCGCTGTGCCTGGTCCCGGATAGAAGTCTGCCAGCTGCGTGGTTTGCTGGTAACCCGGCGCCGCATCTACCGTGAAGCGGTGGCATTGGCCGCTAACCGGAATATTGGGAAAATAGAAAGCGCCCGTTAAAGTTTGTACCGTATAATCCGCCGTTCCATCGCAGCCCTGGTCCAGATTGACCGTCCAGCCGCTCTCATTGATTCTATTTTCTCCTTCATCGTATACCCCATTCTGATTGGCGTCCATAAAGACCTCGCCAGGGAAGTTTGCGAGGCTGGGCTGTACTGTAAATTCGCCGCTGCCAGAGCCGGCGGTGTAGTAATTTGCATACCAGCCAGTCGGGGTAAAGGAAGCCTTAACTGTATGCTCTATGTTTACATCAAGGTCCATGACGACACTTGGACAATAATAGTAGCCATTCATCTCTGTTACGGCACCGCATCCCGGAACCGGGATATCATCGATAAAGAAGGCCACCGTTCCATCCAATACGGCGTAGCTGCTCTCCGAAATTTGCTTCAACACCTCAGCCGAAACGGCGAATGGGCGGCTCCAGAAGATGTTCGCATCAGTCCTTGTCGTAACCGTTGGAACCCCTTTGCCCAGTACAAAGTCGTAATCGCGGCTGGTTGTAACCTCATTTGCGTCCACGACCTGGATCGTGATGGGATAGGTGCCCGGCGCGGCAGGATAATCTGCAAAACCCGAGAGCAAGCCGTCGCTGCTCAAGGTAATACCGCTTGGGAGTGCGCCACCTATCAGCGAGAAGAAATACGGTTCTGTTCCGCCGCTGGCGGCGAGCTGCAGGCTGTATGGTGTTTGGTACTCCGCATTGGAAAGTGTTTCCGTCATGATGGCCAGCGAGGGTTCAATCCCTACCATCTGTGTCAGGGTGCGGGTGGCATCGGAATACACCCCGTCCTCAAAGGTGAAGAACGCTTTGATCGTATGCTGCCCTTCCGTGAGGCCGGATGTCGTGCATGTGGCGGGGTAATTCCCAATCTCTAACAATTCCAGGTCGACGTTCAATATGGTTTCTTCACAGCCAGGAATTGGCTCATCTCCATCAAAGAAAGTGACAATTCCATACGGAGGAACAGCAGTGCCGAATTGGGGATCCACTGCATTGCCTGAACCGGTCAATGTGAAGGTAACCGCTTCACCCAAACCAGAGGGATTGGAGGAAGATGTCAGGGAGAATTCACCCTCAGCCTTAATAACCACCATATACGTTCGTTCAGCGCTTATTCCTTCCGAGTCAACTACATATATTTGCAGCATTCCTGCACCTCCGGCGGTTGGCGTACCGGAGAGTGTAAGCGTATTCAGATCGAAGGATAATCCTTGTGGTAATTCAGAGGTTACCTCAATCGTTGTGTAATCCTCTGACCCGCCTAAAATCTGGAAGGTTTGTTCGTAATAGGTTCCAATGCTGCCTGTCGGCAGGTATTCCAGATTTGGCAGGATCGTAATGTGGGGATAATAAATACCGATCTCAAAGTATTGGTCTCCACTCAGCGTTAAGTTGTCATAGGGGGTCGTCTGAATGTACCCAGGATAACTTGATAAGTTGACCGAAAGGCAGTAGGTATGATTATCGATGGGTACGGGATAAAAGGTGAAGGCACCTGTGAGATCATAGGTGACGACATCCCCTTCCAACACATCATCGCAATCCTGGTTGAGGTCAACATGCCAGGTCCCTTGAGCAACTTCCGTTTCGTCTATTACGCCATTCTGGTTATCATCCATAAATACCCGGCCTGAGACGATGGCTTGTGGTGAATTCACCTGAAGCGTGCCCGTACCGGTTGCACTCAGGTAAAGCTCGCTGGAAGTTGAATCCGGGGTGAACTCGGCTTTAATTTCGTAGGAACCGGCTGCAAGGCCAGTCGGAAGATAGCTGGTGCAGTAAGCAGCACCATCAAAATTCGTCGATAATGCGTTTTCTCCGGAGCAGCCCGGGACCGGAACGCCATTGACCGAAAAGGACATCTTTCCATTTGGCCGAGGTGAATAGTATGGATTGGGATTTCGGGCAGTAGCGCCCAGGGTCGTAGGCATGGTACTACCGACGTAAGTCGACGATATACCGACATCAACGACCGATTTGACTTTGGTGACATTCCAGGTATATGCCTGGGTGCCGCGCGCGCCGTTGCCATCTTCCGCGACAATGGTGAAGGTGTAAGCACCGACTGTCGTCGGCGTACCGTGAAGCACTCCGGTGTATCCGCCGATTCCAATGCCATCCGGCAAACTGCCCAGCGTGGCGGACCAGGTGCAATTCGTGCATTCGCTGCCGTTTGAGTAATAGGCGGTGAGCGGAATCTCGTAATAGATGGTGAGCATTGCATCGAGTAACCTGGAGGGAATGATGGTCAGCGGAAGCGCATCGTTGACGATCTGTCCATCTGCAAGGGTAAGCACAGCATCTGCATAGTTGTCTTTTATGAGGCTATCAAATTCTGCTGTGATGGTATGCGTACCGACCGCCAGGGAAGAGGTCGTACAAACCGCCGGGCGTCCTGCCTCAGGACCGCTTGAATAATTCAAAGGTACTATCGTGCAGCCAGGAATAGTCACGCCATTGTCAAAAAACGCGACATATCCAAACGGTGGATACGTTGGGTCGCTGCCGGTAGCAGACAGGGTAAAGGTCACTTCCTGCCCATAATTCGATGGATTGGGCGAGGATTGGAATGTGAAATCAGCTGTTGCCAATACTTGCGCTAAAGCCAATTGCTGCGGTTTGGTAAAGACCAATCCGAGCAGCATCGATAGAATGATAATCCAGTTCCATTTCGTTTTCATTTTGATCTCCTTATGATTGAACAATGATTCTTTATTTATGCTGCGATCACTTGCAGCAATTCTTCGGTTGTTGGCTGTTCTGAAGTCGATCCAGAAAGCACTAACAGACGGTTATCGTCAAGGTCCAGGCTGATTAACCGCATCTGGGGGTAGTCTTCCAGGATCGATAGAGAAACTTTGTCTTTTAGCAGTCCGGTTTCGAGGATCAATACTTCCGGTTTCCATGCCTTGACCCGCTCGCGAATGCGGTCGGCTTGCGGCTCGATCAGCTGCAATTCCAATTCAGGGGCAAATTCCAGGCTGGCTTGCAGTCCAGAAACGAACAAAGAATTCCCGCACAAAAGCACACGTTTCATTTGTATTACCTGATCTTTGGGATATCGGAATTTCACTTTCAACAGTATCCACCATGCAGGTTCCCTTTCCTACTACCTGCAGGGTAAAAAAAGACCAGTCCCACCGGAGTGGGACTAGTCCAGGTATAGGGTAAAGGCTAGAAACAGGAACAGGGTTAGACGAACTTACCGGATCAAACCTTTGTTGAGCGCATAAGCAACCGCCTGGTCGCGGTTTTTCACTTGCAAGCGCTGTAAAATTTCACTCATGTGGTATTTGATGGTATGCTCGCTCACAAAAAGGGTTTCCGCAATCTCTTTGTTCTGCAGCCCTTGTGCAACCAGTTGCAAAATTTCAATCTGGCGCACGGTGAGATCCGCCTCCTCAGAATGGTTGCGGATCGCAAGGCTGGCATCATCCTGGCTGGCAAGTTCTTTCCATAAAATAGCGGATAATTCGCGGGCAATAGCCACTTCACCGCGCATTACACCTTCTAGATACGTCAGGAACGGGCCAGTCTCCAATGACTTGAGCAAGTAGCCGTTCGCTCCGCTGCGGATGGCCTCTAATAGGTCTGGCTCTTCGGTGGATGTGGTGAGCATCACGATCTTGCACTCGGGCCACTCGGCCTTGATCAGCCGTGTTGCGGTGACTCCGTCGCAGCCAGGCATACGCAGGTCCATCAAGACCAGATCAGGGCGCAGTTGGAGTGTTTTTTCCAACGCCTCTAAGCCATTGCGGGCAGTTCCAACCACCTGTATGCCGTGCAAGGTAAGCAGGTTGCGCAATCCGTCCAGGAAGAGCATATGGTCATCAGCCAGTAAGACTTTCATAATATTTCCTCTTTCTGGGCATTCAGGTTACCCAGGCTTTGTGCTTCTTCTGCTACCGATCTCACCATCTTCCCATTATTATTCGCCGGGATCGTTACAATGATTCGCGTTCCCTGCCCCGGTGTCGAGTTTACCACTACCCGACCCTGGAACTCTTGCGCCCGTTCCCCCATAATGCCCAGCCCGTACGACTGCTGCCCGGCGGGCAAGCTCTCAGCATCGAATCCGATCCCATTATCCTCGATCACCAGTTGTACAAAGTCGGCGTCTCGCGTTAGTTTGATCCGCACGCAGTTTGCCCGGGCATGCTTGCGCACGTTCGTGAGTGCCTCCTGTACGATTCTCAGCAACTGAACCTCGGCCGCTGGCTCAAGAGTAACTTCCAGCTGGTCCTTGGGCAAGATCAGTTGCGCTTCAATTCCATAGGTTTGCTGGAAGGTATCAATAAAGCGCTTGAGTGCCCCAAGGAAGTCTTCGCCGGCAGCAAAGCGATACAACAGCTTGCTGATCTCTCCCCTCACATCTACTTGAGCCTGGCGGGCTTCCTTTGCAAGGATCTGCATCTGTTCTCGGGCTTTTTCTACCTGACCCTGCGACAGCAGGTTGTCCGCTAACTGGGCTTGAATATTAATCAAAGCCAGTTCTTGCGCCAGTTCATCGTGTAATTCACGCGCCAGATGCTCACGCTCTCGCAAGGTCGCCATAACCCGTTGAGCCTGGACCTGCTGTTGTTCAGCCCGGCGTGCCTGGGTAACATCTTCCATTAAAAACGCCTGTCCAACCCGCCAACCACTGGCCTGCTTTAGCGGCAAACTGATAACGCGATAGGCTTTTTCTTCCCCATTATCAAGAAAAAGGATATCCTCCGAAATCGGTTCATTGCAAAGCAGCGGCATGAGCCGGTCCCACCAGTATGGAAGCTGTTGGGATACTGGCTGGCGCAGTACCAGTTTATCCGGCACCTGTGGCAGCGCTTGTGCCTCAGCGTTGAAATCCACCAGCCGATTGCCTATATCGAGCACAAGCAAGCTGTACGGCATTTGTGCGATGACTGTGTCTCGCGCAACGGGACTGACCTGCAAGATTTGGAAGTTGTACAGCGCAATGAAATACAGCACCATGGTGACACCCAAAAACAGCAAACCGCTCTGGACCGGCGGGACGGAAAGTTGCTGTGGATTGGGCAAAGGGTAACCGATGATTGGGATGATGCGACCTAAGATGAGGAGCCAAATTGGGGCCCAAAAGGCTGGTGCACGCAATAGACAGGAAAACAGCACCACCAGCGTGACCAGCATAACCGCCACAAAATAGGCATAAAAACCCCAGCGAACCAGGTCTGAACCCCTGAACACCTGGATGCCAGAGTGAACTTCCGAAAAACTCACGGCGTTAGGCCAGAATGATAGTAAGATGATAAGAAACGCTGGGAGGAACAACAGATTCAAGCTGCGATATTTGAGCCACTTCCCATTACCGGTATATTCGAGAACAATCATCAAGACAAGCGGTGGTCCCAGTAGTGGAAATGTCCCCTGCATTACCCACAAGACGTAGCGGACCTGCAAAGATGGTGTCAGGTTATGCAGCGCTGCCACCAGGGACCAGATGAACCAGATCACCACCAGCCAGCGAAAATAACGGGTGCCAGGACGTAGTGGTAGCCCCCTGATATACCAGCCGATTAGAACCGCCAAAGCCGCTGTAGTAAGGTATGGCCAGGGAGAACTTAGAAAAGAAGTCCAGTTCATGAGCGCATCTCGTGACGAATATACCTGGATGAAAAAAATAATGGGAGTTTTTTGCCGTGATCAGGGAATTCTTGACTGGGCTAATCACCATTGTACAGTACATGGAAGGTATAAACAACAAAAAATGGCCAGGTTTTTGTTTCGGCAAGGGAAAGTGCTCAGACAGTTCCGTCTTCAAAAAATTTTTTTCTTGAAAAAATTCAGATTATTAATTCCATATTTATGGTGAACATTCACAAGAATGATCAAAAATGAGCGTGAACTTTATAAGAAACTTCATGGAGCGTGCCGTAATATTCTGCAAAGTCTATTTTTAGTATAATAAATGCCTTGAGGTTTATAGAATTTGCGATATAACAGCCATCCTTCTCAACCTTACCCTAAGAACTTGCTGGGTATCGGGGGGGTTTTAATTGCTCTCAGCACGCCACTTATCCAGGCGCTTTTAGTCCCTGGTTTAAAACCACCTTTGCGTTTCCTCTGGATCGTTTGGTTAGTCTTTTGGTCTTCTGGATCGCTATCGTCATTGTTATGAGTATCGCTCACTTCGGTGAGGGTTACTCTTTAGCAGCTTTTGGGTTTCAGAAAAGCCAGAAATCACTTCGTGCCCGCCTGATCGAGTGGATCATCACCGCCCTGGCAGCAGTAGTTGTTGCGAGTGTCATTATCACCTTTTCCACATATGTTCGAAATCTTTTAACCCATGCACCTGTTCCCTCCATTGATTTGGTCCGTAATTTACCTGAGTGGGTATTAATTCCTGCGTGGATCACCGGTGCTTTTACCGAAGAAGTGCTTTTTCGGAGTTATCCCATCGAGCGTCTCACACAGCTCATCGGGCAGCGGTGGCTCGCTGGTCTGATTACGGTACTGGCATTTACATTGCTGCATCTCTTCGGATGGGACTGGATTCATGTGCTCACCGCTGTCCTGCCGGGAAGCATCATGCTAACCTTATTCTATTTATGGCGGCGCAGTCTGGCATTGAATGTAATTATTCACGCCATCATAAATGCACCTCTATTGTTGCTGCCGTTGCTTGGTCCCTATCTCTAGGCAATTCCCCTTCTCGGATGGCAGCAAAGTTACGCAGCCTAAGTCACGTCCATCATCTGAGAATTTTTATTACGGCGTTATTTCAACTGTTGATGAATGCAAATTGCTACCACTGATCATTATTGATTCTCACAACCGCTCCGCAGACCGCCTTGTATTTTTAAGAAAAAAATCCCGCCCGTTAATGAAAATCTAAAACCAATTTCAATGGAAATCACCCTGTTCAATAAATTATTTTGCCGCAATCCCCAGTAAAAAAACCAGAGAGTGCGGCAATTTATGGCGGTGAAGGCAGGATAGGTCCAGAACGCAAGGATTACCCCACCTTCACCATTGATCGCCGACAAACAACCTACAGCATGGATGCCAATTTAGGTCTATCTGCTGGCAGGTGGTCCTCAGGTAATACCTTCATTAGCGCCTTAGTGTCGTTGCTGCTGCTATATTCGAGTATGCAGAAACACCACTGGCGTTGTAAGCCTGCACGCGGTAGCGGTAGGTGGTATTTTTGCTCAACCCAGTATTTGCAAAGGAGGTTACATTAGCACCCACTGTGGCAATCCGGGCAAAGTTGGTGCAGGTTGAGCCCTTGCAGCGCTCGATGTAGAAGCCGGTTTCGTTGGTGGAATTATCCGACCAGGTCAGGTTGATCTGGCTTTTGGAGACAGCTGTTGCAGTCAGGTTGGTAGGAGGCGCGGGTAAGTCCACCGGAGCGCTTACGGTCACACTCTGGCTGGTGAAGCCGGTCGCGCCATCATCGTCTGTTACGGTCAAGCTGACCGTATAGGTGCCAGCAGCAGCATAGGCATGGGTAGGATTTTGAATCGCGGCGGTACCGCCGTCACCAAAGTTCCAGCTCCAGGAAACAATGCTCCCGTCTGGATCACTGCTGGTATCCGTGAATGTTGCGGTCAGGCCGTTCGTAGTAAATGTAAAGCTGGCGGTTGGAGGTTGGTTCGTTCCGCCACTGCCAGGAATCAGAACTGGATGAAAGATGCTGGTATTGCTCACATCCAGCAGGGGCTCTTTGATTCCATCACCGGAATCATCCGTCCAGTTGTAATTTCCATTTGCTGTGATCTGGGAGTACAGGTTGTATACATCGGCAGCATTGTTCGGGTTGTTCACACTGGCAAGCAATGCCAGGGCACCTGCTGCATGCGGACTGGCCATTGAAGTACCGCTGATGGTGCCGTATTCGCCTTGTTCGATTGGGTATGTTGAGAGGATGCACACACCTGGCGCAGCAATATCCACCTCGGCACCCCAGTTGCTGAAATCGGCCAGCGTATCATCCTGGTCAGCCCGGCAGGTAGGGCTGCCTAATCCTCCAGAGATGCCATCAAAATCAGCCAGCGCACTGACGGAAAGCACATTGTCGAATCCACCCGGACTGTAATTATTGGTATCATCGTCATCGTTACCCGCTGCAACGGCAAAGGCAACACCTGCATTGACTGCCCCCTGGATGGCATCATACTCAGCCTGGCTGAATCCCGCCCCTCCCAGACTCATGTTGGCTACCTCGATGGTTGATGCATGGGCAGCCACCCAGTCGATTCCGGCAATAATCTGAGCGCTGTAACCGCTGCCCGATGAGCTCAGCACCTTCACAGCCCAAATACGCGCTCCGGGAGCCACGCCAACAACACCTATGCCGTTATCAAGAGCACCGATGGTTCCTGCAACGTGCGTACCGTGGTAGTGATCATCATCACCGCCTGACACACAATTAGCAGAGAACGGCCACCAATTGTAGCAGTTCACTCCGCCAACCACATTCAAGTCCGGATGTTGGAAGTCCACTCCCGTGTCAATGACTGCCACATCCACATCCACACGGTAATCGTCAACACTGTTGATCGCAATCTCCGGGTTGGTATCTGCAAAGATCCTTTGGATACCCGTTGGCATGGATTGCACATTAATACTGCGCTCCAGGTCCTCTACCACGTAAGCCACGCGTGGGTCATGCTTTAAGGCTTCCAGCCGTCCATCTGGCACATTTGCTGATATCCCCTTGAGAGCATGTTCGTAGATGAAGCCGGTTTGCAATCCATAGGCTTTTGCTAAACCAGGAGCCTCGGCACTGGGATTGACAGTATCTTTGAAGACAATGATGTAAGACAACCCAACCGGGTTATCCGCCATCACTGATCCGCCTGGCAGAACCAGGGCAAATACGAAAACGAAAATTGCGCACCATGAGAGCAGGCAATTAACCAGGCTGCCCATGTTTTGGATGGTGATTTTTTTCATTATCATTCTCCTTTTAATGACGATGAATTTGATCATTCACCAGCAGATTACCATTCATGAGCGGCGTTTGTGTATTGTTTAGCTTGATGATATTTGATTAATCAGTGTTGCTGCTGGCGTTGAAAGTAAGCATAGACCTGATAACAGTTGGTGATTTTTATTCTGAGGTCTGGCTGCCAAAATTGGGTGCCGTAAGCATCCAGCAGATACCTGTTAATAATATGAATATTTATTATTGAAGTTCGAGCCGATAATAGAGCGAATCGAGTCAAATTAACAAATTCTTGATTTCATTGTACTGCTTTGTGAAAGCCGGAACAACAGGAATATAATGGAGGTCTTGTTCTCAAAAGGGCAGTAAGTCGAGGGAATGACCTGGGTTATCTTGAGATTGGATGCCAGTTGCCCTGTGGCTTGCGTCAATCAAGGTTGTTCTCATACATAATCCAACTAAGAAAACAGACATGACCACCTTAGTTTGCGCTGGACAAATAAACAATAAAAACATGAGTACAGTTATCATTAAAGGATATAGATTACGCCAGAAGTCGTACATAAAAAGAATTTTCAGAAATTTAGAATTGCCTTATTATGGAATGAAATGGATTATTTTGACATCTGACCTTTTAAATTTCCTATCATTGAACTGAATGAAGAAAAACGTCTGACTCCGAATTACCGCATCGATGATGAGTGCGAAGCAGGATTTTCTCGACAAACACTCACTCTTGTAAGAAACTTAACTACCAGGTATCAACAATTTATGAATCACACCTTGACAAGACAAAACACCATGGGTAAATTCATTCGGATTATTGTATTCGGTCTGATTGGAATTTCCTACCTGTTTTTTCTAGCAGGATTTATTTATGAGGCAGTCACATATCCACGAGTTCCCCAAAGGGTTACTTTAGCCCAGGCTGTGGAGATGGATCAGAAAAACACACCCGATTTTCTCGTATTCGACAAAGCTCTCTATGTAACAATTACCGACTCGGTTTGGCAATGTGCCAGCATCAAGCAATCAGGCTATAAAACCATTTCCTCCGACAAAAGACGTACTGACGCGGTCTTTACTGATAAAAAAAGAACAGCTGTTGTGTTTATCCAGCTTTTTGGTTTTTACAGTTGTCCGGATTTAAAAGTAGCCGAAATTTCAGGTGAACTGGATCAGGTATATACACGACCGGTCAAATTTCTAAGTGACACAACCGGAACAACCGTCATTGATCATGACTCAGGTATGCTTGTCTATCGATTTCGCGTTTTCAAGCCGCTTGATGCTGTTCTCAATTTGATTTTCTTTATTGGCTTTGCTCTCTTTGTTTGGGGTTTTGTTCGATATCGAAGGCGTGGCAGATAAAAAGATTTGGCGTATATCATGGGATAGTTAGCTAACATATTAAGATCAATGTTGTTGGGTCTCAAAACAGTCATCAACCATCCCGCTTGACATACCAATTCGGTGTCGATAATATAGAGACATGAAACAAGAATTATCTCCAGAACAGCGAGAAAAGCTGTTTAAAATATTAAAAGTCCGTTTTGAGAAAAACCTGAGCCGCCACAAAGGGATTGATTGGGCAAAGGTTCAGGCAAAACTGGAAGCAAACCCCGAAAAACTGTGGTCACTCAACGAAATGGAAAACACAGGCGGCGAACCGGATGTGATCGGTCAGGATGAACAAACGAACGAAATCATTTTTTGTGATTGTTCAGCCGAAAGCCCCAAAGGCCGCAGAAGCATCTGTTACGATCGTGAAGCCCTGGAATCAAGGAAAGAATTTAAACCAGAAAACAACGCGATCGATATGGCCGCTGCGATGGGAATCGAAATCCTGACAGAAGAACAGTATCGGACACTGCAAGAGCTTGTGGATTTCGACACAAAAACATCGAGCTGGTTAAAAACACCTCCCGAAATCCGGAAACTTGGCGGTGCCATTTTTGGCGACCGCCGCTATGACCATGTATTTGTGTATCACAATGGAGCGGAGTCTTATTACGGTGCCAGAGGATTTCGCGGCCTGCTGCGGATTTGAATTTTTCCGAGCTGGAGCAGAGCCCAACAATGATCCTTTGGTCGTTGGGATTTTTCTCCAGAACACCCCTTGCTCACCAAAATCGGTTCTCAGTTTAATATAGCAAATAAGCCAAAAAGCGGATGTTTCAGAAATTGAGACTACCGCTTTAATGGATTCTCAGTATTCAGCAGAGCGCCCTTTCTTTCGATCCGCAGTGTAGAAAATGCTCAATTTTGTACAATCTTTCATTCGGTCAATTGGGAATTCATTATTAAGTTTGAGAAATGTTTATGCTAAGATATTATTGAATAAACGGATAATTAATGGATGTTTATTGGGCATTACAACAGGTTAGGGCTGTAAATTTCTTGCGATAACCATATTTTCTAAAATTCACTTAAAGAGGGTACATCATGAATAAAGAAAGTAAAAACTCAGGGATGGATGAGCGTCATGTGCACGCGGTTGGCAGAGGGACAACAAATCGTGATTGGTGGCCAAACCAGTTAAACCTCAAAATCCTTCACCAAAACTCTCCCTTATCGAATCCTATGGGAGAGTCTTTTAACTATAAAGAGGAATTCAAAAAACTCGATTACGCAGCTCTGAAGAAAGATCTGTATGCTCTAATGACTGATTCAAAAGATTGGTGGCCAGCGGACTTCGGCCACTATGGACCGCTCTTGATTCGAATGGCGTGGCATAGTGCGGGTACTTACCGCATTGGCGATGGACGCGGCGGCGCAGGGTCTGGCACCCAACGCTTTGCCCCGCTCAACAGTTGGCCGGACAATGCAAATCTTGACAAGGCACGCCGGCTGCTCTGGCCAATTAAACAAAAATACGGCAACAAGATCTCCTGGGCAGATTTGATGATCCTGGCAGGCAACTGTGCTTTAGAGTCGATGGGATTTAAGACCTTTGGTTTTGGCGGCGGCCGCGAAGATGTTTGGGAGCCGGAAGAGGATATCTACTGGGGCACAGAAAGTTAGTGGCTTGGTGACAAGCGCTACTCCGGCGACCGGGAATTGGAAAATCCCCTAGCGGCTGTGCAGATGGGCTTGATCTATGTCAATCCCGAGGGGCCAAACCGGAATCCTGATCCCCTTGCTGCGGCCAAAGATATCCGCGAGACCTTCGCCCGCATGGCAATGAATGATGAAGAAACGGTTGCGTTAATTGCTGGCGGTCATACCTTTGGCAAAACCCACGGTGCAGGTGACGCAGCCCTGGTAGGGCCGGAACCGGAAGCGGCCAGCATCGAAGAGCAAGGACTGGGCTGGAAGAGCAAATTTGGTACGGGCAAAGGCGCTGACACAATCACCAGCGGCATTGAAGTTACCTGGACCACAACACCAACGAAGTGGAGCAATAATTTCTTCCAAAATCTGTTCAGTTATGAATGGGAATTAACCAAGAGTCCAGCCGGCGCACACCAGTGGATACCGAAACAAGGCGCAGGCGCTGGGTCGGTACCAGATGCACATGATCCATCAAAACGCCATGCCCCAGCCATGTTGACCACCGACCTTGCGCTGCGGTTTGATCCTGCATATGAAAAAATCTCCCGGCGATTCTATGAGCATCCGGATGAATTCGCCGATGCATTTGCGCGAGCCTGGTTTAAACTGACCCACCGTGATATGGGACCTCGCTCACGCTATCTCGGACCGGAAGTTCCTGCCGAGGAGTTGATCTGGCAAGACCCTGTCCCCGCAGTAGATCACGATTTGATCAATGCTGCCGATATTGCGGATCTCAAAGCCCAAATTATTGCCTCTGGGCTGGCCATTCGGGAATTAGTTACAACCGCATGGGCGTCAGCTTCCACCTTCCGCGGCTCGGATAAGCGCGGCGGTGCAAACGGAGCGCGCATCCGGCTTGCCCCACAAAAAGACTGGGAAGTCAACCAACCTGCACAGCTGGCCAAGGTACTCACAACCCTGGAAGGTATTCAAAAAGCGTTTAACCGTGCTCAACCAGGCGGGAAGAAAGTGTCCCTCGCAGATTTGATCGTTCTCGGCGGTTGTGCCGGTATCGAACAGGCCGCAAAGAATGCTGGTCACCCTGTATCCGTTCCATTCATTCCCGGACGGACAGATGCTGCCCAGGAACAAACCGATGTTAATTCGTTTGCTGTACTTGAACCGGCAGCAGATGGCTTCCGCAATTATCAAAAAGCAAAATACGCCGTAACAGCAGAAGAATTATTGGTTGACCGCGCACAGCTGTTGACCCTGACTGCGCCTGAGATGACTGTTCTCATTGGTGGTTTGCGCGTCTTGAATACCAACTTCGGGAAATCACAGCACGGTGTCTTCACCAAACGGCCTGAAACACTTACCAATGATTTCTTTGTGAATCTGCTCGACATGAGCACAGAGTGGAAGGCTGCCACTGAAGACAATGATTTGTTCGATGGGTACGATCGAACCACCGGCGCACTCAAGTGGACTGCCACCCGAGTTGACTTAGTCTTTGGCTCAAACTCCCAATTGCGAGCATTGGCAGAAGTTTATGCATGCGCAGATTCGCGAGAAAAATTCCTGCACGACTTTGTCGCTGCATGGAACAAAGTTATGAACCTGGACCGTTTCGATATAGTGAGCAGATAGCCAGAAAAAATATATCGCCCATTAAAATCAATACAGATGTTAATAATTCAAAGGGTGCGGCCCAAAAGCCGCACCCTTTCATATCCATATTCTCTACAGCCAGTTCCTTCTACTGAACCTTCTCCAGAAAAGCATCCGTTGCATCATAAATCTCTGCCGTGTGGGTCTGGTAAAGGAAATGCGTGCTGTCAACTCGGATCGTTTCAACGCCAGCGCCTAAGCGGGTCAGGTGTTCGGTTTGATAGTTCTCGCCAGCCTTCTGCACCGATTGCGAAGTGATGAACTTCAATACCGGGATATCCTGCGGGAAGGGTATGGTATTAACCTCGTTGATATTCTCGAGCGTGCGGTACGATTGGTCAATCATCGTATTATTCAGCACGTGGTAGGTAAACAGCTTGTAATCGTTGATTTCCTTTTCGGTAAACCCATTCTCAACCTTTTGCATCGGCGGAACCAGTCCCGCGGTCAGGCGGGTCAGGCCGCATTCCTGCTGCACCACAGCGATGCCATACACAAACTTTGGCGGATTTCCGGATACGATTTTACCAGTAGAGGTCGTGTCCAGCATGATAATTGCTGAAACTTCTTGCGGATATTTGGCAGCATAATACTCGCTGTACACGCCGGAGACTGAATGCGGCATCAGGATATACGGCGGCTTGAAGCCAGCGGATGATAACGCAGCACGAATTTCTTCGGTGATGTTTTCATTCGTCCGCGGCGAATCCGTCTGATCACTGAAACCGGTGCCAAAATATTCCAAGCTGACCACTGTATATTCTTTAGAAAGTTCCCGCATCAGTGGTCCAAAGTCAGCGCTGGGCAAGGACACACCAAAGCCCGGCAGCAGCACAATGGTTTTCTCGCCGGAACCCATCGAATACACGTGCATATTTTTGCCATTAACCTCCACCATCTGCCCATACGGCGCAATGGCTTTCAACTCATTTGAAAAGAAGATCTTATTGACCGCAAATCCAATGAGATTTAGACAGACAATGACGCCCAGGATGATTGCAAGAACCGTCATAATCTTTTTTCCTCGTTTCGATTTATTTTTGTTCATTTTAATTATTCTCTTTCTACAGGTACAGATAACACAGAAATGTCTCTGGGTTTTCTTTCTTTAGCAGCTTCAAAGCTGTATTTAATAAGTAAATCGCGCAGCTCCACCAAAAATTGATCAAACTCGTGATCATCCATCATCATAATCAAATCGTTACAAAAAATCCGATCTTTCGCCGGGTCTGGATGATCCCCGTTGAAATATTTATGAAAGCGCACATACCGGTTGATCAAAAATCCAAAAATCTGCTGTGAGGCATTTTCAACTCGGTTATGCTTTCTGATTTCCGGGACATTCAAGGCCAGCGTTCTTTCCAGGCTTCCGCGAACCTTTTTCTCCGACACCACCAATAGAATATCATTTTCCAATAGGACATTGATATGACGGTACAGGGTGGTCCGCGGGACATCGTTGATCTTTTCACACAACACTGCAGCGGTCATATTTGCATTTACAGCGAGCTGCTGGATAATCCGCAATCGGACAGGATTTAACATGATTTCATTAATATCCGTCATAACTACCGCTCCTTTAATAATTCCATAAATGATAATAATACCATTTTTGGAAAAAGTCAAGAGGCAATTTTCGATATTTTGGTCAAAATGACCAAATATCTTTCTACAACCGCCAGGAAGGTGTAGCAGCTGAACTGTGGATATGTATAATGGAAAGCAGCATTGAGTTAAATCAATCTTTGCGGGCAATAAAATCATTTGTTAATTTACACATTGTTACTTTTCAAATTCCTACAACCCGTATAAATCGGAATTTACTCAAAGAGGACAAGATGGAAAAGAAAAAGACCAGTGACCAAATATTGCCAGAAACCAGGCTGGTTGCCATTTTCGTGATCCCCTTTCTTGTGGTTGCATTTGGAATTTTGTACATCCTACCTTTTGAAACAGAAAAATTATTTGCCTGGAAAATTCAGCCAACAATGTCAGCCATGATGTTAGGTGCTGCATACGCAGGCGGAATCTATTTTTTTATTGGGGTAGTACGCAGCAAGTATTGGCACAAGATTAAAGTGGGCTTTTTACCCGTCATTTCTTTTGCCTCCATGCTAGGGATTGCGACGATCTTGCATTGGGACCGCTTTAACCACAATCACATCTCATTTATTGCATGGGCAGGACTGTACTTCACAACGCCATTTATTTTATTTTTCGTCTGGCTGCGTAATAAAACACAAGATTCAGGATTGGTTGATAACCAGGAAATCCTTATCCCGTCTCTGGTGCGATCGATTATCGGAGCAATTGGCGGCGTTACTTTAATCATCAGCCTGTTTCTTTTTATTGAGCCATCAATAATGATTGCACAATGGCCTTGGGCATTAACACCACTGACTTCGCGTGTGATGGGAGCAATGTTTGCCTTACCTGGATTCGTCGGATTAGGAATAGCCCTGGATGCAAGATGGAGCTCGGCTAAAATTATTTTGCAGTCACAGAGCTTTTCAATTTTATTCATATTATTGGCTGCAATTCGAGCCCAGAATGAATTTGATTGGACACAAATAGCAAGCTGGCTGTTTGTAGGTGGTTTAGGGATTATGTTAGCCGGGATTATTATGTTTTATATCAACATGCAAGGGAAACAGAAAAAAATCAGATAATTCAATTCTTGCATACACATAAACCAAAATTGTCAAAGGGTAGTAAGAGATTAGGAGAGCGCATGAAAACAACCCTGCTTCCGGAACAGCCTGATGCGAAATCACCGGCAGGCGCAGATATTCGCTATTTGATGGATGGCACAACAGGCAACATGATCCACGGCACGGTTCCTCCGCAACAAATCAACAAAGCAACCGTACACGCAACCGTAAGCGAATTCTGGTATATATTGGAAGGGCATGGCGAAATTTGGAGAGACAATGGTACGGAGAGCAATGTCACACAGCTTGTTCCGGGGACTGCCATTGATATTCCGGTAGGAACATCGTTTCAGTACCGCAACGTGTCAGACAAGAATTTAAAATTCATTTGTATCACCATGCCCCCCTGGCCGGGAGATTCAGAGGCTGCCTATATCCAGGGGATCTGGCAACCGACAATTTAATCATCCCATTTACAAAGGAGCAGTTGACCAATGAACAACCGAATCCTTGCCTGGGATGGCTGCCAGAATGTCCGTGATCTTGGCGGGATGATGACCAACAACGGCCATTCAACACGCTGGAGAAGCATTGTCCGTTCAGACACACCCTCCAGGCTTAGCACAGCAGGTTGGTCAGCTCTATATGACTACGGTATTCGAACAATCATTACCCTATTCACGCACGGCATGAAAGAAGATGAACTCAACTTTACGCCGCCCTATGCTGATCTCACCACCATGCGGGTCGCCATTGAAGATGTTACAGACCAGGAATTCGCACAAAAATGGGCAAGTACTGACCTTTGGTGTACCCCGCTCTATTATCCCGATGCACTTCAACGCTGGCCAGAACGGCACGCGGCGGCAATTTCGGCCATTGCACAGGCTGGTCCAGGCGGAGTTCTTTACCATTGTGTTGGCGGGTATGACCGGACAGGAATCATTACCCTCTTATTGCTGACATTGGTTGGGGTACCAATGGATGAGATCATCGCAGATTATGAGCTTAACCTCGACCCTGAGCGCACAAAGGTGCTTGAGCGTGAGCAAACCTCAGCAAGCGCGGCTATACGCAGCGCGCTTGCGGGACTGGAGATTGAGAGCTACCTCCGTGCAGGCGGCGCAAGCCAGGCTGATTTTGCTGCCGTCCGCCAACGGCTTTTGGGGTAAGCAGTTCCACATGGTCAGCCGGTTTTAAGAGCATACCTGTAATCCTTTTGATTTCATGGTATTCATTGTCATACTTGATAAATATGGATGAAATACCCTGCTGAAAATCTGGTTACTGATCAGCAAAGTTCATGATTTTTTGCTCATGCTCATTATTAATCAATAAGCTCATTGCATAATTTACCTGTCATGCTGAATCCAATATCAGCAAACTGTAAAACAATATATCAAGCCAACGTTGCTAGCCCCGATTAATGTATCCAAAGGATTTCCTATGAGTTCAGAATATAAGATCGAAGTTCACCGCAGACCATCTGGGACAATCCGCTCAGAAATTGTTGACATCGCGAAGGAGCTCACCTCAAAATGGTTTACCAGCAATGTTCCCAACGACACCTATTATGACCTGGGGTTTCAGGATGTTCTCATCCTCAGAAACGGCAAAAGAATCATCTCTTTTATTATGTATACCTGTCTCGACGGCACAATTAATATCTCTTTAATGGGTACGCGCCTCGATTCAATCGGACAGGGCTATGGCTCAATTTTGATGGATGAATTTTGCAGGCATATCAAGGCTTTGGGGTTTAGCCAAATCATGGTTTACACGGTCCCACCCGATAAAAAGCCAGCCTACACTACAACTGTGAGCTTCTACCAAAAGCATGGATTTCATATCATGCGCAGGTTTGAAGAATTATGGGAATCAGGCGCAATTCAATTAGTCAAAGAATTAACATAAATCACAAGTAGTTCATAAATTGCGCTGAATGATCCGCAAATGATCGAACTAAATCCTTTCATCCACGAAAGGATTTTTTGTTTTTTTGCAAAAGGGCAATATAATAATTATTATTCCTCATCCGACAGAAAACAGACTCACAATTTGCTATTCCTAAAGACCCATTCTGCCAGAATAGCAATTTCTATTCATTCATTAAAGTCAAGGAATCATCATGAAGATTACGATTTTTGCTGCCGGCTCCCAAGGTGATATCCAGCCGTGTATCGCATTGGCAAAAGGGCTGCAACAAGCTGGATACTATGTGACCCTGGCTGCACCCGCCGATTTTACAGACTTTGCCCAAAAGCACAAGATAAACTTTTATCCCTTGCGCGGAGATGTTCAAAAGCTCATGGCCAGCGACACGGGGCAGAAGTTTATGGAAGACGGAGGCAGCAACCCGATCAAATCCATCATGACCATCCGCAAGCTAATTGCGCCGGTTATCCTGGAAATGGCAGAAGATGCTTTCGAAGCATGCCGCGGGGCGGATGGATTAATTTTTCTAGGTGTCTTTGGTGCATTTGGGCAATCGATCGCAGAAGCTTTAAAACTTCCTCTCATCCACGTTGAGCCAACCCCGCTGCTTGCCTCCCATGCGTTTCCGGCCCCCTCATGGCCCATCCAGAAGGATCTAGGAGGTCTGCATAACTACCTCTCAGGCAGATTAATGCTGCAAGTTGTTTGGTTCTGGTATCTCCCCTTTGTCAATGAATTCCGAAAGCGGCTGCGCTTGCCCGCCTACAGCGGTGAGCAGTTTTACCGTGCCTTAAAGTCAATGCCGATGCTTTCAGCATACAGCCAAAGTATTATCCCCCACCCGGTTGATTGGCCGGAGAATATTCATATCACAGGGTATTTCTTCCTTGAGTCATTATCCAATTGGCAGCCGCCTGCTGACCTGTTGGCATTTTTGGATGCCGGCGATCCGCCCGTTTATATCGGTTTCGGCAGCATGTCAGGGCGCAACCCAGAGAAACTCGCAAATATTGCCTTAGGCGCACTGGAAAAAAGCCAGCAGCGCGGTGTGCTGCTCACAGGATGGGGTGCGCTGCGGCCTGAATTTTTCCCGGAAAATGTATTTGTGCTTGATTCAGCCCCCCATGACTGGCTATTTCCGCGTATGGCTGCCGTAGTCCATCACGGCGGGGCAGGAACAACCGCTGAGGGATTACGCGCGGGGGTACCATCGGTAATAGTCCCGTTCATTCTCGACCAATCTTTTTGGGGAGCCCGGATTAAAGCGATGGGGTTAGGGCCTTCTCCCATCCCGCAAAAGAATTTATCCATTGACCGTCTATCGCAAGCCATACAGACTGCGGTAACAAATTCAGACATGAAGAATCACGCCAAACAGATCGGAGCAATTATCCGCTCCGAAAACGGCGTAGAGAATGCCGTGAAAATCGTAGAGCAAATCTTCGGAAAAGCCAGCGCAAATTAATGGGATGGTTCTTATGAAATCCAAAAACGAAAATCAAACTGTGATTCCTTATCCCAGAAGCCGGTTATTGATGGTGGATGGAGGTCAGATGGGGTTAAAAAAACATACCATCCACGGGCTGGTCGAATTTGATATTACCCGAACCCGAGAAAAAATTCGCCAGTACCGGGCACAAACCGGGCAGTCACTCTCGTTCTCTGTGTTTTTTCTGGCTTGCCTGGGAAAAGCCATCGACCTGGACAAGCAGATGCATGCCTATCGCAATTTGCGCAACCAACTGGTCATCTTTGACGATGTGGATGTGAACATGCTGTTTGAAGTGGAAGTGGACGGCAAAAAAATAATCCGGCCCCATATCCTCCGCGCGGTGAACCACAAAAGCCTTCGCGAACTCAATGAGGAAGTGCAAGCTTTTCAGACAGGGCACCAAACCAGCAAGGAATCGAAATTCATCGACTGGTTTGTGCGGCTGCCAGGATTCATCCGGCGCATGTTTTTATGGATCCTTTTGAAAAATCCACAAATGGTTAAGGACTATTACGGCACGGTATTGGTATCTTCCATCGGTATGTTTGGCGCAGGGACTGGCTGGGGCATCCCCGTGCCCAATCATACCCTCCAACTGACCTTGGGCGGGATCAGCGAAAAACCGGGCGTGGTTAATCACCGCGTTGAAGTGCGTGAATACTTATCGATTACAATCAGTCTCGACCACGACGTAATCGATGGTGCGCCCGCGGCGCGTTTCATCCAACGGTTAAAAAAACTAGTTGAAAGCGGCGTTGGGTTGGATATCGGCCAGGAACAATAAGAAATATGGTCAACCAAAAGGCTAAAGAAGAATTGAGGCAACTACTCCACCGCCGGTCAGAAGCACTGGTTTGCGGGGACTTATCCTTCTTTGAGGAAACTTTGGCAGATCATTTTATTTATACCAACGCCAGCGGCAACGTTTATGATAAAAACGGGTATATCGATTTCTACATCAAATCAAAACAAATCCAATGGAAATCGCAAATCCTGGATGAGATCACAATCCAATGGTATAACGATGTTGCTGTAGTTACCTGTCAAATTTTCGATCAAGCTACCTATCAAGGCGAGCCTTTTGAAAGTTATTTTCGCTCAACCCAGGTCTTTGTGCTGATTTCTGGCAAGTGGCAATATTCCGCCGGGCAGACAACCGGGATGGAATGAAAAATTCTGATGGTTTGAAAGGGTATTTCATCATGGATTCATCAAAAAATTCAAACTCACAAGGCAAAGTACAGGCATGGATGCGGCAACATCCATTAATTTCCTTTTTTGCCATAGCGTATGCAGTTTCATGGATTCTATCCATTCCGTTTATTCTTTCCGAGTGGGGTGTTCTGCAAGGTGATTTCAGAATCGTCTTTGTGATCAAGTCGTTTGGGCCATTCTTGGCTGCTTATATTATGCTGCGAATTACCGAAGGCAAAGAAGGCGTTCTTCGTTTAAATAAAAGCATCCTGCAAACCAAAGCAAGCCTGCCGATATATCTATTCACCTTTCTGGGCATTCCTACATTAATCATCCTGGGCATTCTCATCCAGCCAGGCACATTAGAAAACTTTAAGGGATTAAATCCCACGCTCCTCATCAGCTATCCATTAACCTTTATTGCCGTTTTGTTTGGCGGCGGACCAATGGGTGAAGAACCCGGTTGGCGCGGATATGCGCTGCCTCGCCTGCAGCGGCGCTTTGGTCCATTATGGGGTACACTGATCCTCAGTCTCCTATGGACCTGCTGGCATTTACCCGACTTCCTTACATCAGCACAGGGCGGCGGGCCAGGTACCGGCATCACAGCGTTCCTGAAAAACTTCCCGCTTTTTCTTGTGTTGGTGACTGCCCTGGCAATAATCCTGACCTGGGTTTTTAACCGTTCAAATGGTAGTGTTTTCATTGCCCTGTTAGCCCACGCCAGTGTGAATACACCTCAAGTAGCTCTAGTACCGCTCTTCCCCGCGGTAGACACAACCATCTTAAATCTGGCAGCATTGATTGGTTTAGGTACAGCAGCTCTGCTAATCGTTATTTTCACCCGTGGGAAACTCGGTTATTCATTAAACAAAGAATAATTACCTACAAGATTAATTATGCAGGATACATTGAGCAGGTTTGCTGAATGTATCCTGCATTTTTATCAAAACCAACCACTCATAAGCTTGCCTCTAGAATTGCCACCAAAAAAGCGCTATGATAAAAAATATCATTGGAGGCAATCTTGGCAACTCTTCCTCCTCGAGGGCGAATGTTCCTCGCCTATGTGGCATTATATTTAGCATTTGCTGCAGCAACAGCACGGGCAATTTTTGAATTACGATATGATTCTGGTTTCTTAATCATGCTGGGGCTGTTGGCTTTTTACCTGTTGTTATTATTATCCGAACTTCCTCTGATCGCTCAAAATCTCACTTATCTACACATTATCAATGGATTACAGACTGCCATTGCCTTAATATTGCTGTTATTTATTGGTGATACAGATTATTTCTCACTCCTGTTCATTCCACCATGTACGCAAAGCATATTAAGTTTTCCCCGAAAAACAGCCCTGATTTGGATCATCACCATAAGTGCGCTCATGGTCGCTGCACAATTGATTACCTTTCCAATTGACGAAAGTATTGGCTATGTGATCATCTATCCAACTGCGATATTTCTCTTTACAGCGTTGAGTTATCTGGCGAAACAAGCACAAGCAGAACAAAATCGGAGTGAAGCTTTATTGGCGGATCTTCAATTAGCAAACAAGAAATTGCAGGATTACGCTATCCAGGTCAAAGAGCTTGCCACTGCAAACGAGCGCAACCGTCTTGCGCGTGAACTGCATGATTCAGTCACACAAATTATTTTTGGGCTTACCTTATCAGCACAAGCAGCTCGCATTCTAATTGACCGAAACCCTGCCCGTGCAGCCGCAGAATTAGACCATCTGCAGACATTAGCGCAGAATGCGTTAGCAGAAATGCGTGCATTGATCCAGGAATTGCATCCAAAATCAGGTAACGAAGCCAGTCTTTCAACCTTGCTTCAACGTTTAAGCGTTGAACATGAATCAAATAATGGGCTTATGGTTGATTTACAAATTTATGGTGAAAACCGCTTGCCCACCAACATTGAAAGTGAATTATTCCGCATCGCCCAGGAAGCATTGAATAATGTTCTAAAACATGCAAAGGCTGAGAAAGTCGAGATGACCCTCAACCTTGAGCATCCTACCCAAGTTTCCATGAAAATTCAAGACAATGGTATAGGATTTGACCCAGCCCTAGCCAGGGCAATTCCGGGACATCTTGGGTTGACTAGTATGCAAGAGCGGATAGAAGCATTAGGCGGGACGATAACAATCGACTCGCAGCCCGGAAAAGGTACCCGTTTGCAAGTAGAACTTAACCTGGAGCAGGAGGTAGCGCATGTCTGATGGAATATCATCACCGGAAGATTTCTTGAAAATTTCCATCTTGATCGTTGACGATCATCCAATCGTGCGCCAAGGTCTGCGCACATTATTGGAACTACAAGAGGATATCCAGGTTATTGGCGAGGCTGCAAATGGAAAAATCGGAGTTGAATTAACCGCACAGCTTAAGCCGGATATTGTTCTGATGGATTTAGTGATGCCGGAATTAGATGGAATTTCCGCCATCCGCCAGATCAGCGCATTGAAACAAACCACCAGGGTAATTGCACTTACAAGTTTCGTTGAAGACGATAAAGTGATTCCTGCCATCCAGGCTGGTGCAGTAAGCTTTTTATTAAAAGACGTATCACCTACCGAATTAATGGAAGCAATTCGGGCAGCTAATCGCGGTGAAGCAAGATTGCATCCTGATGTCATCCGAAAATTGATGAATCAGGTAGCAGCCCAATCAGTCTCAAACCGCACCCTTTCTAGCGAATTGACTGAGCGAGAATCAGATGTGCTGGCCCTGGTTGCACAAGGACTAAGCAACCGCGAGATTGCAAAAAACCTGGTAATAAGTGAAAAAACGGTCAAGACTCACATCAGCAACCTGTTGAGCAAATTGAGACAGGAAGACCGCACCCGGTTGGCAATTTATGCAATAAAAAATGGGCTGGTTCCAGACAAATAATCCAAAAAACGTAAGACCTACGACAAAAGGCTGAGCAGATTAAGACCAGAGACTGATAAAAAGATCAGTCTCTTTATTCATATAACTGCCTCCCAATGCCGGATGCACGGGAATGATGGATTTCGTATCATGATTTATAGAGGTTAAAAAGCAATGGTAAATCAGATTCTTATCGTAGATGACCGGGCAGTAGTGCGAAAGGAATTAAGACATTTGCTGGAATTAATCGGCACTGTAGCGGTAATTGGTGAAGCAGAGGATGGTTGGGATGCAATTCGTAAAGCCAAAATTTTAAACCCGGATACCGTGTTAATGGATTTAGAAATGCCCGGCATGGATGGATTTGAAGCTATTCGTCAAATCAAAGCTCTGCGACTAGCAAAAATTGTGATTGCTTTTACTGTCTATACTGACGTAAGTTACCGGCAAAAAGCGATGGAAGCGGGTGCAGATGCATTTATTGAAAAAGGAACCGACTTGCAAACTCTTATTGATGTGATCAATCACCTATCACAACCGGATGATATCGTGGATCCAATCTGATCTGTTTCATATTGCGCATCATCACTCACCAAAATTCTATTAAACCGGTGAAATTTGTTTCTAAAATTTGGTAACGAGAGGTAAGACTATGACTACGAAAACCAACATTCAAAATCAAGCTTTTTCCCAAGCAGCGGCTGTTGTGGCAAGACCTTCCACACGCCTTGCGTATCTGGATACCCTTAGGGCCATTCTCATCAGCCTGGTCATCGCTCTGCATACAGCCATTGCCTATGGCGCAGTTGGTGATTGGACTTACGTTGATCCAGCAAAAAGCGAAATTGCAGGTATTCTGCTAACCTTTGTGACCACTATTGTTCAGGCTTTTTCCCTGGGACTGTACTTCTTTATCTCAGGATACTTCACGCCTGGTTCTTACGACCGGAAAGGTGGCATAACGTTTTGGAAAGATCGCTTATTGCGCTTAGGGCTTCCCATGCTTGTTTATACCTTTGCCCTGAACCGAATCCCGAACTACTTTGCGGGAGTAGCCAGGGGGGAGTTCACAATATCATTTTGGAAATATTTCAGCCTGACTTTTTTTCGGGATGCAGATGAAGGACCAACCTGGTTTATCTTTGCATTGCTTTTATTCCTGGTTGGATACACGATCTGGCGGCTAGCAACCAATCTGCTTTTTAAACAAAATTTCAATTGGCTCAGTAAGATAAAAACACCCGGAAAAATTCAGATCCTTTCATTTGGACTGATAGTTAGCGTGCTCATGTTTTTGATTGGATTAAAATCCAAAGTTGGCGATACCATTGAAGTCTTTGGCATTTTCAATCTGATGACAATCTTTTTTGCACAATATATCCTGTTCTTTATTGCTGGTGTTCTGGCTTATCGGAATAATTGGCTATCAAGTTTCACCAGCAAAGATATTCGTTTCTGGGCATGGTTTACACTGGGAGTATTCATGATGATGCCAGTATTGTTCTTTGTCGGCGGGGCTGCGGCGGGAACAACCGATATTTTTATAGGCGGCTTATATTGGCAAAGTGCTGCATTTATGGTGTGGATTGGATTATTCAGTGTCTCTTTCTCTATGCTGTTGATCCTTTGGCTGAGAGACCGAAAAAGTAGACCAAGTCGATGGATGACCTTCGCCGGACCTAACAGTTATGCTGTTTACCTGATTCATCCACTCGTTCTGGTACCAATGACCGTGGTTATGACCCCTGTACTGATTTCACCATTATTAAAATTTATCATCGTACTGCCAGTCGTCCTGCTGCTTTGCTTCCTGGTAGCCGAAATTCTCCGGCGTATTCCCGGTTTGAAGTCAATCTTGTAACAAAATCTAAGTCATAGAAGAAGAAATGACCTGGCGATAAGGCATATCAATCTAAAAAATAGATAACCTGTTGCCAGGTTCATTTCATCGAAATACAGATCACCTCCAGTGCAAAAGTAATTACCCTTTTTCCGGCTAGTGTTTATATAATGAATTAATAACAAAGTTATTCTGAAAAGGAAGACAAGAATGACTGCAGAAAATCCTATCATCAAAGGTCGCTATAAATTAGACCGTCTGATTGGTGGAGGTGGTATGGGGGATGTGTTTATGGGTAAAGACATCCTCACTGGCGAACCAGTCGCCATCAAACAATTACGCCTTGAACTGACCAGTAATATGCCCCAAATGGTCGAACGCTTTCTGCGAGAAGGAGAAGCACTTCGCAGGCTCAACCACCCAAATATTGTCAAAGTTTTAGCCACCGTAGATGAAGGCTCACAACACTACATCGTGATGGAATTTGTAAGCGGCGGCTCGTTAGCTGACCTTATTCAGCGAGAAAATCAATTGCCGGTTGAACAAGTTGTAGCCATCGGACTGGAATTATCAGATGCACTCAGCCGCGCGCATCACCTGCACATTTTGCACCGTGATATCAAACCGGCTAATATTCTGTTGGCTGAAGATGGCACCCCCCATTTGACCGATTTTGGGATTGCCCGAATCGGGCAGCTCCCCCATCTGACTGAAACAGGCTCAATTTTGGGCACTCTATTTTATCTTAGCCCAGAGGCCGTAGAGTGCAGAGAGGTAAATGAACGTTCAGATATCTGGTCATTTGGTGTGGTATTGTACGAAATGCTGGTGGGAAAGTTGCCATTTTCTGGCGATTCACCTTTTGATGTGATCTGGGCTATCAAAAATCATCCTCTACCCATCTTCGAAAATTTTCGCAGCGGGATCCCTCCGGCATTGGCGAACCTGATCCGGCGAATGCTCCGCAAAGATAACCCTGCAAGGGTGGAAAGTGTCCGACAGGTGGGAGTCGAACTAGAAGCGATACAAAAAGAAATATACAGTAATGAGCAAACTCCAGAAAGACTTCAAGGAATAATTACATCCACAAACAAACCCCATCCCATTATTCGCGTATTAATTGCGGATGATCATGCCGTTGTGCGCCAGGGTTTGCGCATGTTTATTGATTTACAAGAAGACATGCAGGTTATCGGTGAAGGAACAAACGGCCTGGAGGCTATTGATCTCAGTGGCAAATGGAATCCGGATATTATCTTGTTGGATCTGGTTATGCCAGAGATTGATGGGGTTGAAGCTACTCGTAGAATAAAATCCATTTGTCCTGATGCACGTATCATTATATTAACCAGTTTTGGCGAAGATGACAAAATCATTCCAGCCATCCAGGCAGGGGCACAGGGATATTTATTAAAGGACATCCAACCAGATAAATTGGTGCAGGCAATCCGTGAGACACATGAAGGAAAAACACAGCTTCACCCTGAAGTTGCCAAAAAATTGATGGATATTGCAGCCGGCAAAATACAGGCGAAATAAATATTGATTTCAAATTATCCATACACAGGCATATCTTTGGGTTTGGGATCATTATATATTTTTTTACCGCACCTAAAGCATGCAGAGGGCGCTCACTTCACCATGCCTGGATCAGACGTTTATGTTGAATAGTGACAAGTGTCAGGACAACTCTTGCCATACATACCTTATGTCAGGTATTAAGATTGTGTAAAATGGCACAAGGGATCAATGTTCGACTGAATAGAGGTGATGACGATGGAAACTTTTAAAGTTATCGAGATCAAAGAAAGCGTATTTGAAGATAACAACCGCAAAGCAGAGATGCTGCGGACAGAATTAAAAAAGAATAAAACCTTTTTATTGAACTTAATGTCATCACCCGGATCGGGAAAGACCACAACGGTTGTTCGCACCATTGAAGCATTGAAAAACGAGTTGCGCATCGGTGTTGTTGAAGCAGATATTGATTCGGATGTAGATGCGCATACCGTAGCAAAAGCCGGCGCGAAAGTTATTCAATTGCATACCGGCGGAATGTGCCACCTGGATGCGCACATGACTCAGCAAGGCCTTTCCGAACTTGGGATAGAAGGTCTTGATTTCATTATTCTCGAAAATATTGGCAACTTGCTCTGCCCTGCAGAATTCGACACCGGTGCAGCCAAAAATGTGATGATCTTGAGTGTTCCGGAAGGGGATGACAAGCCCTTAAAATACCCGCTGATGTTTTCAATTGTGGATGTGCTTTTAATCAACAAAATGGATGCCGCTGCATTTTTTAATTTTGATATTGAAAAAGTGCGCGAACGAGTGAAAAAATTAAATCCCAACGTCCGAATCATCCCGATTTCCGCAAAAACAGGCGAAGGAATTGCCGAATGGGCTGATTGGATCCGTTCCGAGGTAAACAGCTGGAAAAAAGATTAAACAAAGAATATTTTTGGGAATCCGTTTTTGGCTGTGCGCGCAGTGTTACCCGTGAATTGATGAGAGAGGGTTGCAATCACCTGGGCAAGGTTATGTGCATCCAGTCAGGTGAAGCAGCGGAATAAAATATCCGCAGTATGTATTGCCGCAAAGAAGGTCACCAAACCATCAGCGGTCATCTTCAAAAAATAAGATGTTTTGCTTTACCGCGCTGCCAGGCGGGCGGCACAGCAAAGCTCCCTCAATAGAGAGGTAAGTCCCTTGCACGAATTAGGAATTATGTTTGAAATCGTCCGGTCGGTTGAAAGATTTGCCAAAGCCAATGGGGTATCTGTGATCGATACCCTGGTGCTGCAAATTGGTGAAATCTCTCCGGTAGTCCCGCACTTTATCGAAGCCTGCTACCCGGCGGCTGTGGACGGCACCATGCTGCACGACACAAAATTAAAGATTGAAATAATCCCCGGTAATGCGATCTGCAAACAATGCAAGAAAGTATTCAACTTACTGGAAAACAAAAAAGTCTGCCCCAATTGCTCCAGTCAAAGCTGGGAAGTGATCAGCGGTAAAGAGTTTAATATTAAAGAAATTATTGCCTGCTAAGAGCGGGAATATTTCCAACAACCATCTCAGGCGCCTTCCCAAACAGGAGGGCGTTTTACCCTTAAAGAATACGAAAGAAGGAATATAATTCCTCACATCCTGTGATCACGAACCAGAAAATACCGGCCACATTAAAGGAAAAATCTCTTGGGAATTATTGCACTCATTATCCTCATAATCATTGAAATTACCTATGCCGTAATTTGTATTCGCACAAAATCTAACCACGCTAAAGAGAAAAGCACCATACGGATCGGTCTTTTTATCCTGTTTGTGATCCTAACCCTGGCTTCGATCATTCAATGGTCATTTCGCTGGTACGCCTTCGGCGCACTCCTGCTGATCTGGTCGATCCTTGGCATGTTTACCCTGATGCGATCAAACCAGAAAGAGCGTCTCTATAAGCCTATACGAGTTATCACCAACGCCGTGTTGATGAGTTTGCTTGCCTTTTTGACCCTCATCCCTGCCCTGGTCTTTCCGCAAGGAACTCCATTGCCGGTTACCGGACCCTATTCCGTTGAAACAACCATTTACACCTACACAGACGAAAACCGGGTTGAAACGTATGTTGATACAGGGGACAACCGAAAAATCACGGTTCAATACTGGTATCCCGGCAACACGGACGGAACCTATCCGCTGGTTATTTTTTCCCACGGGTCCTTTGGCGTAGTGAGCAGCAATATCTCCCTGTACCGCGAACTGGCCAGTCACGGCTATGTGGTTTGCTCAATCGGCCATACCTACCAGGGCTTGTTTACAACAGACACGAATGGGAAAACGACCCTCATTGACCAGGGATTTATGCGCGAAGTCTCGATTGAAGACGCCAAAATCGACCGGCAGCAGAGCTACGAGTTCTATACAAAGTGGATGACAATCCGCGCCGGTGACATCAACTTTGTGATCGACACTGCCCTGGGTCAGGCGAAACAACCTGCAGCGAATTTGCCGTACCGGTTGATCGATCCAACAAAAATTGGTGTGATGGGGCATTCCTTAGGCGGTTCTGCAGCGCTGGCTGTAGGCAGGATGCGCAGTGATATTGGTGCGGTCATGGCACTGGAAGCGCCGTTTATGGCAGATATCCTTGGGGCAAGTAACGGTGAATTTGTTTGGGACAAAACGCCCTACCCTGTTCCGGTACTCAACATCTATTCAGACAGTTCCTGGAGCCACCTCGCTGAATGGCCGCAATACGCAGAAAACAATTTCCTACTGACCGGGCAAAACCCAACGGCTTATAACGTCCATCTGCAAGGAGCGCTGCACCTGAATCTAACCGACCTTGCGCTGACCAGCCCCTTCTTCACGCAGGTGTTGAACGGACAAAAAGCCAGCATCGACTCCCGCCAATGCCTGCTGACGATTAACCAATTAACGCTTGGATTTTTTGACCAATATTTGAAAAGCCTGGGAGAATTTAAACCGCAAAAAGCGTATTGAATCAGGAGTTTTCACATGGAAAATCAATCCACCCCCCCAATGTCTATCGATTAACGGAAAGCCGCCAATCTTTTCCATTTTTTGCATTTCACACATAAAGAATTATCTTATGCCCGTCCTCCAGAGCCGCACATACAGCGATAAAAACGATCTGCAAATCCTGTTGGATCTGTTGGCAACCGCCCGGCCTGCTGGGCGCATCACCGATTATCCCAGCATCGTGGATTTGCACGAACTGCTTGCGATAAACCAGGTACAGGCCAACACGCACCTGTGGTTTACGCCCTCCGGCCAACCCGCCGGGTTTGCCCTGGTTGATCCCTATTACAATCTGTGGTTTGAAATGGACCCGCAGTTTACTTCACCCCAATTCGAAACCAAGATTATTGAATGGGGCATGGACTGCATCCGGCGTGCCATGCAGGATATGGATGAACCCTGGTCCATAGACGCCAGTTGCAGCGCAGGCAACGCAGACCGGATTGCGCTGCTGGAACGAAACGGCTTTGTGCGGCAAGAGACCACATCATTGCACATGGCACGCTCATTAGAAGAGCCAATTCCGCAGCCGCAACTCCCAGCCAGTTTTACCATCCGGCCAGTTGCTGGCGAACAGGAAGCCCAGGCATTGGTTGATCTTCACCGGGCAGCCTTTGGCACCGACAACATGACCCTGGAAGAACGGCTGGCGATGATGCGTGTGCCCGAATATGAACCAGAACTGGATCTGCTGGCCATTGCCCCGAATGGCCGTTTTGCAGCATACTGCATGGGATCGATCAGCCAGGCAGAGAACCAACGCAGCGGACGAAACGAGGGGCAAACCGACCCTGTTGCAACCCATCCCGATTTTCAAGGATGCGGCCTGGCCAAAGCCTTGCTGCTGACCTGCATGCAAAAGCTCAAAGAACGCGGGATTACCACTGCCATCCTGGGTACCAGCAGTGAAAACATGGCGATGCAGCGAACTGCACAGGCGGTTGGTTTTCAAATCCAATCCACTACCGTGTGGTTTTCCAAGCCTGTGGCAAGAGATTAGAAAAAAATCGTATCACTGTGATTGTTTCGTAATCAAATATAATAAATTTACCATCCAAATTCCAAAAGTAATAAAAACAAATCGCAACCAACAATAAATTGATCTATGCAAGACAGGCAATTCCATAAACCAGAAGTGCTGGCTTTCCTTCAGACCCATTTTTCAACCTGTAACTGGAGGTTAACCATACCGCACGGCAGCGGACATGAGACCTATATTGCCCGGAATGATCACCTGGCCTGCTTTATTAAGTTGGGTGTGCAGATCGAAAGATACCAGATCACAGCTTCACTGCACTTAACTCCCCCGGTTTTGGCTGCCGGATATATCGCAGACGGCACATCCATCCTGGTCCAACCATATATCGCTGGACGGAATCCCAACCGCCAAGATTACCGCAATCACCTGGAAAAGTTTGCGGCGGCAATTCATACCCTGCACCATTGTCCTCAAGTAAAAAAATTGCTGCCCCAGGTGAACACGGATCAGTACAGCGAGATCGGCCTGACCGCGCTGTCAAACCTTTGCCATAAGTGGGAGCAATACAGGCCGCTGGTGCCGGATGTTGCTGATTTTATTGACACGAGTCTCAATCAATTACAGCAGCGGCTGAACGGTTTTCAAGGGAGCGGATTGGTTGCCTCGCATAACGACATTTGTAATGCCAACTGGCTTCTCACCTCAGATGGGCAGCTTTTTCTGCTTGACCTTGAATCCATGTCAATCGATGATCCAGCCCTCGATATCGGTGCGACCCTCTGGTGGTATTACCCTCCCATTCTATGGCAAAAATTTTTACAAATCACCGGACATGCGGATGATCCGGCATTTGAAAAGCGTATGGTGGTCCGCATGGCCATGCACTGCCTCAATATTCTGCTCCCTCGCCCGCAAAGTTTTGACCAATTTGACCCCACCTCATTTGCCAGCGAATTAATTGATTTCCGGGCGGCACTGGCTGGCCAGGAAAACCCTCAAGGATATGATGATTGATAATCCAAACCCTATATATTCATCTTTAAAACAACCAAAAATATTTACTAAAATGGTACAATTAATATCATTGATTGACAGGCAATACCTTACAGCATAACGCTGCCGCAATTTACTCGTTGAACTTCTCATCCGGCCTGAACGATTAGAAACAGAAGGAAATTAAATGAAAATAATAACTGATGCAGCGGCAAACCTGACCGCAGAAAAAGCACTTGACTTGGGTGTGGAAATGGTTCCCTTTCAAGTCACTTTTATGGGCCAGACTTATAAAGACGGGGTAAATATCCATCCCGAGGACCTCTACCGGATGTACCAGGAAAATCCTCATGAGTATTCATCAACCTCGCAGCCCTCTGCGGGAGACTTTGTTAAGGTATATGAGCAATGCGGTAGCGACGAAGAAATCCTATCCATCCACTTATCATCCGGACTAAGCGGAACTTACTCATCCGCCATCCAGGCTGCTCAGATTGTCGCCAACCCCAACATCACGGTCATCGATTCCCTCATGGTTGGTCCGGCATTGGGTTGGATGGTGGAAGTTGCAGCATTTGGCAACAAACACAATTGGGGGAAAGAACGCATCCTCCAGGCTATCCAACACGTCAAAGAAAACACCATGACTATGGTCACCTTTAGCGACCTGCGGCATCTCATCCACAGCGGCCGGGTCAGTCACCTGAAAAGTATCGTGGCTTCGGTATTGAAAATTAAACCGATCATTGGTATGAATGTAGCAGATGGACGATACACCAATGTAGGTCAGGGTATGACCCTCAGCCGTTCCGCTCATAAAATAGCGAATCTGGTTCATGAACGTTTTGGCAATCAAAAACTGCGCATCCAGCTGATGCACGGTAGCAATCTACCCGGTGTGGAATTGCTTCGTGAAGCAGTGAATGAAGTATTAAACGTAATAGAAGATCCGCTGGTACCGGTAACCCTGGTCCTCGGCGCGCATGCCGGTCCCACGGTCATTGGCCTGGCGGCAGCCCCACAGTCGCTTTTTGACGAACTATACGGATAATCTTTGTTTCCATTTTGCATACCCAAAAGCCCGCCAAAGTGTGGGCTTTTTTTGTTGCATCAATCAAACAAATTCATACAATCAATTGTAAATAGTTCAATCAGGTTGGAGAACCTCATGCTCAAAGGGAATATCATTTTTTTAAACGGTGTGTCAAGTTCTGGAAAAACAACATTAGCACGAGCATTAATCCAACTTCTCCCAGATTATTTTCACTTTAGCAGCGATGATTACGACCTCGTTATCGAAAAAATGGAAGACCGGGAAAACCAAAGGTTAATTTCGGTTGACACGGAAATATTTATCCATCGTACCATTCGCATGTTTTCAGATTTTGGCGTCAACCTTGTTGTGGACCATATCCTGCATAACGAGGCCACTCTGCAAGATTTCCAGGCCACACTTGCCGGTTATCCTGTGATCATGACCGGCGTCCATTGTCCTGCTGATGTTTTGAACCAGCGCGAAAAAGACCGGGGTGACCGGTATATCGGGCTGGCAAACCGGCAACTTGGGTTTGTGCATAAAAATATCAACTATGATATTGAAGTCAACACGCATGACCGCACAGCACATGAAAATGCTATGCTTATTTTTAACAATCTAAAAACACTGCTCAGAAAGTAATTGTTCCATATGTCGATCGCCTAAAAAGGTGCAAAATTATCCGTTGATTGAATTTGAAAAAATTCATACCAGATTAACATAACAACCAACCAGCACAGCAAGATCAATAGAGAGGCCATCATGATCCCCGAACAAGAATACATTGAAAGAATGCAAAAATTACAGGATGCCATCAAGCGCCAGGGCCTGGACGCTTTTTTAGTAACCGCGCAGGACAGCATTTATTACCTGACCGGCGTCACGTACGCTCCGCTCGAACGACCTTTCTTTATCCTGGTCTGTCCGGAACGGAAATCCATCCTACTCACCCCCGCGTTAGATCAGGAACACCTGCGAGACGCGCCAAATGTCGGTTCAGTCCGGCGGTATTGGGATTACCCCTCGCCTAAAGGTGAAGGTTGGCCTGAAAAACTGCTTGAACTCGTTGAAGGCATCAAGAAGCTGGGTGTAGAACCCAGCTTGCCGCAAGAGATCGCCGTCCAATTATCGCAACACCACCCGGTTGCCTGCCCATTAGTAGAGAAACTTCGCCTGGTGAAATCAGAAAACGAAGTGGCTATGCTCCGTCAGGCTGCCCATTTTACGCTAAAGGGAATGCAAGCCATCCTTGGCGCGTCTTATTCAGGCGTGTCTGAAATCGAGATTTTTTCGCTTGGGCGGTCGGTGCAGATGGAGATCATCAAAACCACTGAATTTGACCCGCTAAATACAAGCATCTTGACCGCTGCATGGCCTGCCAGGTTAGGCTTGCAGCCGCACGGGATTCCCCGCCTGGACGATCGTTTGACCAAAGGCCCGCACATTGCTTTAAGCTTTATGCGTGTCAACGGTTATGGCGCCGAATGCGAGCGGACTTTTTTTGTTGAACCGCCCACCAAAGAAATGCAGGAAATGTTCGAGATCGTGCAAGAAGCCCGGCGGCGTGCCTACCCGCTCGTAAAACCAGGTACCCCCTGCGCCGAAATTGACCAGGCAGCCAATGGTTTTTTGCGCAGTGAAGGTCTGGGAGATTACCTGCTGCACCGGACAGGCCACGGGTTTGGATTAGGCAATCATGAAGGCCCCTGGGTAGCAGAAGGCAGCGAAGATATCTTGCAAGAAAACATGTTAATCAGCATTGAGCCGGGAATTTATGTGCCAGATTTAGGTGCATTTCGCCATTCCGACACAGTCCTGGTAACCAAAAATGGTTTCGAAAACCTGACACCCTACCCAACCAGCATAGACAACCTTACCTTATTAGGAAGAAAATTTTTCACGCGCCTGCGCGGTTCGATTGTCCGCCGGGCAGTTGGCATTTCCTGATTTGTATCCCTGATGATTAAAAATTCTTTAGTAATAAGCGACTTCTTTATTGAAAGGGCTCTTTTTATTGGGATGTATAATGAAAGTATAATCTGATTATCAAACCTAACAGCATGAAAGCCAACAGGTCTTAGGAGGGACTATGTTCGATGATCCCAAGGGACCAATTGAGTATTTTTCATGGGGAAAATTTATCATTTGCGGTGCTGAGCATTCCGGGGCGGAAGAGGCACAGACCGGCGTCGGGTAAGATATTCGCCTGATTGGTCGAGAAGTGACCGAATGGCGCGAAAGAAAAGGACACAAGCTCACCAAATCCATGATTACCGGGGTTTATGACCGGGAGATTGAAGTACTGATCATCGGCATTGGCGTCGAAGGAGCCATTAAATGTCCCGAAGAAGTCCGGCAAAAAATCAAAGAAAAAGGCATCCAGCAAATCATCCTGGCGCGCACGCCAGAAGCCTGCGCCAGATACAACCAGTTATTCCATGAAGGGAAAAAGGTAGCGCTGCTGGCGCATGGAACGTGTTAATTGACTTAAGGACATACAAAAGAAATCGTCCGCCGATAAAAATGCCTGTATAATTGCAGCAGGCCAAATTCAAACACAAGATGAGATAAATTCATAAAAGGGGGATACGCCAATATGCAGACCAGGAGTCTTTCATTCCAGCGGAAACAGGTCAATCTTAAACTCTGTTTTCGGCTTTTGCTCACCATTGGTGTGGTTATATCCAGCCTGGGTTTATTTCTTAAATACTCACCCGCGCGCGCAGCAACAAAGCCCAACCACCCTCACCATTCTGGGCGGCAAGTTCAAAACTTCCTATCGGTAAAAGCTTATCAACCCAGCTTCATAATCAACGGTCCAATCATTGAATGGAATACATTTATAGGATCTGGAAACGATAGTTCTGATTATTCTCAAGGCATCGCTACAGATAGCAGTGGAAACATATACATTATTGGTAGTAGCAGCAGCACATGGGGTAATCCTGTCAATAATTATGAAGGAAATCGTGATATCTTTGTTGCGAAAATAAATAATGCAGGTATTCTACAATGGAACACTTTCTTGGGTGATTCGGCGGATGATTCCGGTTCAGATATTGCAGTAGATGAAAATGGAAATATTTATATCGTGGGCTGCATAGATAGAGGATTCGATGCATGTTTCATGGCGAAATTAAACAATGCAGGTGAACGGTTATGGATCAACGACTTGCAACCTTATCCCCAAAAAATCACCGTGGACGGAAACGAAAATATTTACATATCAGGTAGAAGTAGTGTTACCTGGGGCAATCCAATAAATCCTCACATGGGAATTAATGACGCTTTTGTGGCTAAATTTAACAACACTGGCCAGTTGCAATGGAACACCTTCCTCGGCTCAGAAAACGACGACACGAATGAAGATATTGCGGTAGACAGTGTTGGAAATATCTATGTATCAGGCGCAAGCCCCTCAACCTGGGGTAATCCAAAGAACTCTCATACCGGAGAGCCTAATGTTTATGTTGCAAAATTAAACAATAGTGGTGCACTACAATGGAACACCTTCTTCGAAACATCAACCTTAATTGGCAGTAGAAGCGGAATTGATATAGATAATATCGGGAATGTTTATATATCAGGATCAAGTTACAGTTCTTGGGGTAATCCAATCAATCCCTTTGCTGGCAGTTTTGATAATTTTGTTTCCAAGCTCAATAGCGACGGCATCCGGCAATGGAATACATTCCTGGGTTCAGCAGATTTAGATGAAAGCTTTAGCATCGTCTTGGATAAAGACGAAAACATTTATGTAGCAGGGAATAGCGATGCCACCTGGGGAAACCCATTTAATTCTTTTTCCGGAAGTTACGACATTTATTTGGCCAAATTAAACAACGCGGGTGTGTTGCAATGGAATACATTTTATGGCTCACCAGTCTTTGATGGAATTTCAGGTATCGCCATTGATAGTAATGGTAGTATCCTGGTATCTGGTCTCAGCAACGCTACCTGGGGCAGCCCAGTTAATCCCTTTGCGGGAGATAATGATGTGTTAGTTGTAAAGATTAATCTCATTCCTCTTCCCTCAGTATATTTGCCCGTGATCACCCGGTAAATAAAAACCGGGGTATCCTCTTAATAAAATAACCTTTTCCGCAGAACCTGTTCAGTATTTTTGGACAGGTTCTATAATATGATATATCTCCGGTCATTTCCCCGTCCTGATTTTCCGAAAAATTTTACTATGAGAAGCGTCTTCCGATTCAGAAGGCATTTCTCATTTTTATTCGGATTTCTAAAAACATCTTGTTCAGGTATGCTCGCACAGTATAAACCAACTATAATGATATACATCCATTTTATAGTTCGCCTAACATCGAAATCCATATCATGACTGAAGAATTCATTGCCAAAATCGCAGCAGGGCTGGAACAACTTGGCTACCTGGCGGATTTTCATCCCCGGATTCCGGGTGTGCAGGCCTTGCTTTATGCCCGCTCGCCAGGACGCATTCGCCTGGGGTTTGCCACGGTCGAAGATCATTTCTTATTCATCGATTGGGGAAATGCTGCTTTTGGGAATCTCGACCAGCTCAAAGCGATGTACCGGCATTTCAGCGCCCAGGTCAACCAGAGCTTCAAAATTCCCCACGCGCTGCGCCTGACGTTTCCCAACCTGGTTGTTATCGCGGTTTCACCGGACGATTTCCCGCAAACTGCCGTCTCGTTTGCCCGCACCACGACCTTCGTCCCCTGGTATGGCGGAGAAGCAGGCCAGTTCATCCTGGTAAACCTTGGTCAAAAACAAATCATCACCCTGGCCTCGCTCAGAGCAGGGCGCTACCCACGCTACGGAGCCTTACCCCTTGGGCATGCAATCCGCCAGTTAACCCAGGTTTGTGAAAAAGCGTTCATAGAGATTGAATCATAAGAACTTGGTTTAGACTTATAATCCAACTCTCAAATATCCAGACGAATAATCAAGCAGAAAAGGTGTACATCTATGCGCATCAAACAACGAAACCTGATGATTTGTTTCATATTCATCGCCCTGTTGTTGGCTGGCTGCGGCCAAACTACGCCAACAGCTTCTCTGCCGGAAGCAACCGAAGCGGCTGCCCCCACTGAACCAGCCGCCCCAACCACCGCTGCCCCCTCAGGAGAGTGGCTAACCACGGATGCCGGTCAAATCCAATTTCTTCCCAACGCAACAAATTGGTACACACCAGGTAATTTATCACCCAAGAATGCTATTCGCTTTTCACTTGCCACCCAAAAAGGCCAGCAAATGACGGTCAGACTGGCGACAGAACCCGCCTCAACAGATGTGCCGATGGCAACTTTATATATTGCCGGAGCGGATGGGCAAGTCTTCACCTTTGATCCAACCACGTATTGGAGCAATATATTGCCAACCGGCCAGGACTATATTATCGAAGTCCGCTCTTTGGCCGAACAAGAAATTAATTATACGGTTAGCGTTGAAATCTCCGCCGAAATGATTGACCCGGCCCTCGGGAACAAATATGAATTGGTGGACCCCTCAATTTGCCAGATGCTTCGGGAAGAGACCGCCAATGCGCTGGGCGTTGAGGTTGGCATTGAAGAACGAGCGCCTTTCCTGGATGCTATCGCCGGGGAAGCTGGCCAGGGCTGCCGCCTGACCGCAAGAGGGAATGGAAACACCTTTACCAGTGCTCAGGCCATCATTGAAACATTGGTCAATTCGGTTGGCCTGGGATGGACGGTTCAACCCGCATACCAGGCGGATGGCCCAACCGGGTCTGCTGCCGGGTTGACACGCGACATGGGCTTGATGTTGATCCAGGCCAATTGGGCGCCGGATATGGGTGTGGTTTGCCCCACCGACCAACCGATTACGGATTGCAACCTCACCCCTGAACAGAAAATTTTCACCATCCAAATCGATGTAGCTCAATACCGGGCTGATTTCTCTCTGGACGGCCAATGGGAAGACGCAGCTACCGGATTTTCATTAACTCTTTTCCAAGATTGGAAAAATATCTACGGCAATCACCTGATTGTTGCCCAGGGTGGCAACAAAATCGATTCGCTGGATGCCTCCATCACTGGCAGCCTCCAGGGACAAACCGCCACTGTCCAATTCCAGAGTTCGTTTGCAGCCAGCACGGGGACCGCGGAAATCACCTATGTTGACCCCAACACAATCACCTGGAAGATCATCACCCCGCCCGATGGGGAATATTACCTGCCCGCCGAGGCCACACTCACCAGGAAATAACGAACCCAATCAGGCTGCCGCAGTACCGGCAGTCTGATTTTTTAATCAATCACTGCTGGTTCAATGGGAACTGTCGTTACAGCTTGCAGATTCCACCACGGCAATTCCCATAGAGCCTCACTTCTTTTAGATGCTTTATGCTGCTGTAGTAAAATTGTTCTGAAGCCTTGAGGGGAAAGCCAGACAAATTACGCATTGACTGGTTCGCACTGCTAAATTTACTCGAAGGGATTAATAATGAAACAATCCATCGTACATATCGCTCTTGTCGTCCGAGATTATGACGAAGCGCTTGATTATTACCTCAACAAACTCAATTTCGTATTGATTGAAGACACTTACCAACCGGAGCAGGATAAACGCTGGGTAGTGGTCTCACCGCCGGGTTCCGTGGGCACAACATTACTATTAGCCAGGGCTTCCAAACCAGAGCAAGAATCGTTTATCGGGAACCAGGCTGGTGGAAGAGTTTTTCTATTCCTCAACACAGATGATTTCTGGCGGGATTACAACGACCTGAAAGCGAAGGGCATTAAGTTTGTGCGCGAACC
>JAJUJY010000101.1 GCA_029265085.1 Chloroflexota bacterium | reverse complement strand
CCATCCTAGAGCCAGATTAGCGGTCGATATGGTTGTTCACCGTCTCAAGGGTTTTATCGGGGCTGGAATCGCGCTACTTGGTGGAGTAGATGCCCTTGTGTTCACAGATGATCTTGGCATCCATGGCTGGCAAATCCGCGAAAAAGTTTGCGCCGGACTGGAATGGAGTGGTATCTTGCTTGACCCTGTCCAGAACCAAAAAGTGACGTCCTCTCAGTTCAATCCATTGAACCACCCTGATTCTCGTGTTAAAATCCTGAGCATCCCTACCGATGAGGAATTAATCATCGCTCAAGAGTGCTTACAATTTTTACCCAATCCACCAAGGACATAACTCTCTATGAAAATTCTTGCCATTTCTGCTTCCAATGTTGAATTTGCCCGAAATTTTAGTGCATCAACCAGAGCCTGCCAGGAAATTTCCGATCTCATCCATGAAAAATTCGCACCGGACGCGGATGTTGAGATTCTGCCGTTGCTCGATTATGAACTTAATCCATGCCGTATGTGCGGAGGCTGTTTTAATACCTTGCACTGCACCCGTGATGCGGCATTCAATATCGTGTTGGATAAAATGGCAAATGCAGATGCAATTTTTGTGGTTGTCCCGCATTATGCATTAATTCCATCAAAAATCGCCATGCTGTTGGAAAAAATGCAAGAGATGGTTTATTTACGCTCTTGCGCAGATGAAAGCTATCGCTTTGTTGTGGCTGGTAAGCCTACCGGTATCATCGCGCATGGCGGTATGAGCGAAGAAGCGCTGCCCTATTATGAGAAGAATTTACTCTCACCTTTAGCCAATTTGTTTGCCTCGGTTCAAATGCGGATTATTGGCATAGATGAAGAACATAAAGCCGGAACCGTCTTTGGTGTAAAAACCCTTGAACTGCCCAAAGGGGAACGCTTTGTAACGATTACCCACGACTGGCCCGTGATCAGAAACCGGTTTGAGCCGCTGGTTGAAAAAGTCATCGCAGCCGTATAATTTACCCAAGAAAGATGGACTCTTCTTCTCGGTTTGATGTAATTGGTATCGGTTCTTCGCCGTTAGATATATTAAGCCTGGTGGATCACCTGCCTACCCGGGAAGAAGTCCAACAAATTGAACAAATTGAAGTCCAGGGCGGTGGTCCAGTTGCCACTGCCCTGGTGACATTAGCACGCCTGGGTGCGAAAACTGCTATGTTGGATGCAATTGGCGATGACTGGCGCGGACAACTTGTTTTAGCAGGTTTTCAACAGGCAGGAGTTGAAACCTCCGGTATAAAAGTGCGCGAGGGATGCAGTTCTTCCACTGCCAACATCCTCGTTGAAAAATCTAATGGAAACCGGACGATCCTCTTCACACGCGGTAATGCAAGTGAAATTACGCCTGAAGAGCTGCCTGTTGAATGGATTCGGCAAGCAAGATGCTTGCATGTGAATGGCCGTCATTGGCAAGCATGCTTGAATGCCATAGAAATCGCCAGACAGAATGGCGTTTTGGTTTCATTTGACGGGGGTGCGGGCCGCTATACTGTGGCTATGCGCAAACTGGTGCCCCTCACCAATATTTGTATTGTTGCCAAACAATTCGCTTTAGATTTTACTGGTCAATCAGACCTTTTGATCATGGGGGATGATCTTTTAAAACAAGGTCCACAATGTGTGGTCATTACTGACGGCACGTCTGGCAGTTGGATATTTCAACCACAAAAGCCAGCGTTTCACCAACCAGCGTTTCTCATGGATCAAATTATCGATACCACTGGCTGCGGGGATAGTTATCACGGTGCATTTCTGTTTGCCTTGCTGCGCGGCATAAAATTGAATGATACTGCTGCCTTCGCCAGCGCTGTTGCAGCAATAAATACCCAGTCACTGGGCGGCCAGAAAGGACTTCCTTCCTTATCTGATGTGAAAACATTTCTCCGAAAAAGGGAGGTTTTTCTTTCCGTATAATAAAAGTGGCCGCTGTCAGAGGACGAGCGGCCACTTCAATGGTCACGATCAACAATATTGATCAATATGGAAGCTGATATTGTTTTGCCATATCTTCAAATTGCTCAAGTTGGATTCGATCCGGTAAAAGATTGGTTGCCGTAGAAAGCATCTCTCCTGTTGCCATCCAATGCATCAAAGAAAATGCGAACAACACTTCAGAAGTGTTGAAAGCACAATGTCCATACCGATCTACAGGGATGTTTATGTGCTTCAATCCTGAACCAGCAGCCGCTGTCTTTAGTCGATAGATGGTTTCATGCCAGTACGGCACAATTGGATCTCCCGTGGTATGAAGTGTTATAAGTGGCTGCACCAGTTTTCCTGAAGTCTGGTAATAATATTGAATATTCGCTAAAGCAATCGGGTCAGCTGCATACCGGACAACACCCTGGTTTAAGGCAATATCATTGGCAGAACCCCAATAGATAGTTTGGGTATTATCAAATGGAATTCCGCCTAATTTTGCAGCGCCATCATTGGTAGCAAAAACGTTGTACCATAAAATTCTATCCACAGTAAGCAGCATCGTTCCGTAGGGATCTGCCGAATCGATCGGAGCCTTGGTAACATTCAATAATTGTTCAATACGCCCATCCGGAATAGAGACATTTTCAAGGACTGCATATTCATAGGAATCATCTGGTATTGGTTTGTTCACCCAGGTCCAGGTATCGATCAATTCCTGTGGTATATTGACGGCTGTCGGTGGTAAAACCCCGTCATAAAAATAATCAAAGACTACCCGGAAATCTCCCCAATAATTAATTTGTTTTTGAAAATCACCCACAGGCCCGCACAATGCCATACCACCATCAAAAACCTTTGGATACTTTTCAACCCCCAATGCAGCTATCAATCCGCCCTCAGAAGCCCCTACCAGGAATATATCGGTTGTTTTCCCGTAATGCGCATTGAAATATTTTGCCAGTTTGCGCACATCATCCAATCCGGATAATACAGTCAAACCATTTTCAGGATAACTGGTAGTGGCAAACGCAAACCCCATCTGGTTTAGCAGATAGGGGATATAGGTTTCAGAACCATCAGGAATGACCAGTTGGTCTTCCGGTATTCCGATGGGTTCCAAATAGGAAACATATCCATGCGCAAATATGACCAGTTTTTTATTCCAGTCAGCAGTTGGCATGCAAACGCGGTAAATTGCACCGCTTTTCTGAACGACATCTTCACAAATACCAGGCGGTAAAATGTCCTGGGCTTGAGCAGATTGTGGAATTGCGGCGGTTAGAAAAATAACCAACCCAATGGCAACCCAACAGATCGTTTTTCCCATCGGTCCCTCTCTTTCTTAAAGAAGCTAACACACGCGCGAAAAACAGTTAATTCGTTCATTTTAAGATTGAGTACTCACCTCCTTTCGAATAAAAAAACGGATATCACCAATGGATATCCGTTGATTGAAGAAACCGAAATTCGTCAGAAAGGATCCTGACCTACAAAGATCCATTTATGGTGATGTTAGCACCACTATTCATATCATAACATTGCCCAGACACAGAATCAATCCGATGAAGTTAGAATTTTTTTCGGTATGCTTTCGTGGTAAACTTTCTCCCTGAAATCTTATCGCAATCCATCCAATTCCCCCATGAAATTACGAAACATTCTTATCCCCGATAACAATTTTTATCGTCTGATGTTAAGGATTTCCGTTCCGATCATCATTCAGACATTTATTTCATCTGCAATGAATTTAAGTGATGTCATGATGGTTGGACAGATGGGTGAAACCGCTGTCGCAGCGGTCGGTTTGGGATCACAGGTTTATTTTTTATTGTATTTTGTCCTGTTTGGCATCAGCAGTGGCTCAGCAATATTTACAGCACAGTTCTGGGGGAAACAAGATATCCCAAACATCCGCAAAATTCTTGGAATATGCTTGACCTTTGGACTCATGGGGGCAGGAGTATTCACGATCATTGGGGTATTTTTCCCATCCGTGGCTCTGGGAATTTATTCCAATGACCCGGCAGTGATTTCAATGGGAACGCCCTATCTCCGGATTGTCGCTGCCAGCTACCTTTTAACCGCTGTATCATTTTCATACTCGGCGATCTTGCGCAGTGTCGAAATGGTGCGCCTGCCAATGTGGACCAATGGGGTAAGCATTTTAATTAAAACAGGACTAAGTTACATTCTGATTTTCGGCAAATTTGGTTTGCCAGCCATGGGCATTGAAGGAGCCGCGTTAGGGACATTAATCGCCCGATTTATAGAATGCACGATCCTGTTATTTTTAACCTACCGATTAAAGACACCTGCTGCCGCCAGCCCTGCCGAACTTTTTCATTTTGACCGCGAACTTTTAGGAAAATACTTCAAAACCTCAATTCCGGTGGCAATCAACGAATGTCTTTGGTCATTAGGGATTTCAACTTTTAACTTGATCTATGCTCATATCAGCACCGAATCGGTTGCTGCCACCAACATAGCCTTTTCTATCGAAAACCTGGCCGTCGTGATTTTTGTCGGCTTATCGGATGCCTGTGGGATTATGGTCGGCAATCAGATTGGCGCCGGCCATGAGGACCGGGCATATTCTTATGCCCGCCAATTCCTGATCATTGCTATCATTGGATCTTTATTATTCGGTGCTGCTATGATTCTCAGTGCCCAAAGCGTGCTCAGTTTGTATAATATTGAACCCGACACCTATACATTAGCGTATCGGGTCTTGCTGGTATCCGGATCAGTCATGTGGGTGCGGACCAGTAATATGTTCTTAATCGTTGGAATTATGCGCAGCGGCGGTGACACACGTTTTGGCTTGATTATGGATTCTTCTGCAATTTGGTTTGTGGGAGTACCCTTCGCCTTGCTTGGAGCCTTCGTCTTTCATCTGCCGGTTTATTTTGTTTACCTTTTGTCCGCCAGTGAAGAGTTTGTAAAATTTGGTATCGGCTTGTGGCGTTTTTTCTCACGCAGGTGGATTAATAATCTGGTCAAAACAGCGCCTATCGAAGCGCACTAACCATCTACAGGCAAACGGTAGGTTCTGTAGCGTTTATACAACTTTGCCCCCAAACGCTCTGCCAATACCGGAGTCCGTGGATTATCTGCCGATGTCAAAGATAAATCCGCCCATTGGTAATTTCGAGCCTTTGCTCGCCGAGCCATCTCATCAAATAACAAGATGGCTACCCCGCTCCCCCAATACTCCGGTATAACTAAAACACTTTTTACCGCTAAACATTTCGGGCGATGGCGCATACGCCAGGCAAAAGATAAATAATCCCAGGGATACCGCAGCCCATTGGCATGGATTAATATCTCATTGAAATTTGGCACTCCCGGAAAAAAACCAATGGTTTGGTCATCAAAATCCGCAAACAAGATTAAATCAGGGTCTGCTAACTTACGAAACGGCTCCATCGAAGTCTGCACAGTATCCAGCTGCCAGGGTATAAAATCCGGTAGATGCGCCAGGGCTGTATTTAATAAATAAAACACTCTTTTAATTTCCGCATCCCAATCAGAAAAATTGGCCGAACGGATGGCAAAATTCGTCCTGGCTCGCACACGTTTTGCCATTGCAGCTAATTGGGTATAAATCGGTTGGTTGCCAAAGTCAAAAGCATACGCCAGGTTATCCCCCCTGGCTGGAACAAAGCCGTATTGGTCAAAAAACTTTGCATAATACGGTGGTGTATGGCCGCAAAGCAGGGCTGGAGGGCGGTCACGTCCTTCAATCAACACACCATAGCCATCTTCATAATCCAGGTTAAACGGGCCAAATAAAGTATCTAGGCTGTGTTGCTTCGCCCATTTTTTGACCATATCAAATAATGCAATTGCAATCTTTTCATCATCATAGCATTCAAAAAAGCCAAACATGCATTCCTTGCGACCACGTGCCTGATTTGTCACCCGGTCTTCCGCAGCGCAAATCGTTCCAACTGGAATGCCATCTTTCCAGGCAATGAAAAATTCCGCCTCGCCATGTTGAAAGAAAAGACCACGCTGGTGGTCAATGACCTGAGCACGATCTTTTAGGATCGGTGGAACCCATAAAGGATCTCCTCGATATATTTTCCACGGGAAAGTGAGAAAAACTTGTTTTTGCTTCCATCCGCGTACTGGTTGAATTTGGATCTCACTCATTTACCTTCTCCACCCCAGTTAACCGGCGTTGTTCTAATTCTTGAACAATATATTGGAATTTATCACGTCCCAAAGGATAAAATATTGCAAATAATATTCCAGCCACCAACAAAAAGGCAGGGATCGGACCAATAATTATCCGAATAGCAGACAAGGCACTGCTTGGCTGAGAAAGACTGTTGGGGATATATCCACTGTGATCCAAGATGACCAAAGTTAATGGAATAGCAATTGAAGAAGCAATTTTTTGGAATAAGGTGATCAAGCTGTAAAACATACCTTCATGCCGTTCGCCTGTTTGATATTCATCCCATTCCACCGCGTCTGGCAAAATCGACCAGGGTAATACATGGGCAGCCCCCACACCAATTCCTGCCAATACACACAAAAATAGCAATAGGGGAAGCGGTGAACTCGGTGTCAATGTGATTAAAACCAATTGCACTACTGCCCAAAATGCTATTCCGAAGATGTATGCAAAGCGTTTATTCCATTTCCGGGAAACACGTTCCCAAACCGGTAACGAAAAAATAGCTGTCACAAAGATTACCCCCATAATCAAGTCGCTCTGCCCTTCTCGACCTAACACATACTTAACAAAATACAACAGCGATGCCTGCAATATATCCACTGCCACCCAGGTTAATAAAAATATTCCTGCGCCAAAAATAAAAGGACGATTCTTGAGTGCGGCCTTAAAAGACTCTTTCAGTCCAGGTGGTTTTTGGGATTGAAAAGCTGAACGTTCCCGGGTGCTAAAGAATACAATCCACAAGGGCAACGCACTGACTATTCCAAAAATAATAGCCATCAACACAACCCTATCTGCATTAGCCGGATTAAATCCGCCAATAATGATTAAAGGCACAGTAAATGCCACCAGGCTGCCAAATATCGAGAAAAACATCCTGTAAGTGGTTAGAGAAGTCCGTTCATCATAATCTTCCGTTAATTCAGGGGTCAGTGCAAAATACGGCATATAAACCAGGGTAGCAGCTGCGTCAAAAAGAACATATACTGTGGCATAAAAAATAGCCAGGCCAAGATCCGTAGAGAAAGCAGGACGTGTCCACAACAAAATAAAGAAAATCGCAAAAGGGATAGGGCCGAAAAGCAAAAATGGCCGCCGCCGTCCCAATTTTGAGCGGGTCCGGTCAGAAAGATAGCCCATCAAAGGATCATTAATATAATCCCATGAACGGCCGACAAAAATTGCAGCTGCAGCAATTGCTGGAGAGATTCCCACAACATCCGTTAAGAATATCGCGAAGTAAGCCCCAACAATTGTCAAGGTCAAACTAAATCCGGTATCTCCAACACCATAAAGCAACTTTTGAATCGTGGTTAGCGATTTTTTCATGCTGTTATACCACCTGAATCTATTGATATGGATATGAAAATTATTGGGATAGGATTATCATACTCATTAAATTATCCCCGTCAATTCCTGTTGTATATTCATCTTGACAAGGTATAATTCATGCATCAACCTGATCCATATTATCTGGAGGCATATCTCAAAAAAATTATTTAAAAAATTTATTCATATCAATTGAAATACTTTAACAACCGCTATCTATCTAAAAAATGTGAGGTACGTAATGTCTTTTCAAAGATCCTCAGCTCGTGTTGGTATCTATGTTGATGTTTCATATATATATATAAATGGGGGACAAAAGATGCAGTATGACATCCTGCGTGAATTTGCATGCCGGGATGATGCTGAACCAGTGCGTATGAATACCTATGTTAGCCTCGATAAAGAGCGGATGGATTGGGATGAAGTATATAAAAAAGGCACCCAAAATTTCCATTCCGCCTTAAGAGACATAGGCTACAAAGTAATCGTCAAAGAAATTCAATGGTTTGAAGATGAAAGCGGCAACCGCTACGGGAAAGCCAACGCCGATCTGGACCTGGCTGTGGATGCCCTTTTACAATCGGAGAATTTAGACCGTGTTTTATTAGTCAGCGGTGATGGCGATTTTGTACAAGTAGTTCGTGCATTGCAAAATCGCGGGTTGCGGGTTGAAGTGTTGGCATTGGATAATGTCTCCTCCAAGCTGCGCCATGAAGCAGACTTCTTTATTTCAGGTTATTTAATCCCCAATTTAATTCCAGTCAATAATGCGCGCAGTGATCAGCCGAACTGGGGAGAATTGGGCTCCCGTGTTCGTGGAACGTGTTACTGGCACTCCGACCAGGGATATGGGTTCATGCGTTACTTGAAGTTTGTAGGCCCCGGTCTCTGGCAAACAGATACTCGGAATGCAGACTCCCCCTATGCAACTGCATTTTTCCATGATTCAAACCTGCCGGAGGGCGTCCGCCCCACATCTTTCCCCAGCCGGAATCATATTTTTGAATTTGAACTGGTACGGTCGGATCGCGGTGGTGGAGTTCAAGCCGTAAATATAGAAATGATCAGCAAACTGTAAATTGAAAGGTGGTCCGCAAGGATCACCTTTCAATTTTATCAACCACACAGACACAGTAATCCATATAATAATTAATATGGGTAATCATTGTAACTTGGTAAGGATTATTTGACTGTATGGCCAAAAAAGTAATGCTCCGAAAAATATTAAGACACGCTTTTCCAGGTATGCAAGACCCGGAAGCCGACCTAATGATTCAATCGGGCAAAGTAATGAACTATCCCGCCAAAACTTGCCTGTGTAAAGAAGGAGCATTAGAAGACACCTTTTATATATTATTGGAAGGTGAAGTCCAGGTTACCAAGACAATCAACGACTCAGAAGAACGGTTGATGAAGGTCTTGTGTCAGGGAGATTTTTTTGGTGAAATGGCTATCATCCATGCCGCTCCACGGGCTGCATCGGTAACAACCAGTACACCAGTAACCGTTCTTGAAATTCAAAAAGAAGCGTTCTCCGCTCTATTAGAGCGTACCAGCAGTATGTCCATTGCAATGGTACGCGAGGTCAGCCGGCGGCTGCGAGAAAATGACGCAATGGCCATCGATGACTTGCGCGAAAAAGCTCGCGAGCTGGCAGAGGCATACCAGCAGCTTGCCGAACAAGACTTTGCCCGGCGAGAATTCCTTACCACCATTGCTCATGAACTGCGCACGCCGCTAATGGCGGCCAATGGATTCTTGCAAATCATCCGCACCGGCAAATTACAAGGGGAAGCATTACAATCCGCCTTAGACACCGTTGGACGAAATCTACAAGAAATCATCACCCTGACCAATGACATCCTGTTCCTGCAAGAAATGGAATTGATCCTCTCAGAATTCACCCCAACCGATGTAGGCGGTGTCGTTTCTTCCTGTGTTGACCTTCAGCGTGAGCGAGCTGAACTGAACAATGTTGACATTTCATTAAGCGTGGCCTCTGGAAGGCTGACCTTACCCGGAGATGCAAAAAGCCTTGGCCGAGCGATTAATGCCATTTTAGATAACGCAATCAAATTTAGCCCTGAGGGCGGGGAAGTAAAGGTTGAAGTAGGGCAAACTCCCGAAGAAGTATGGATCCGCATTCAAGATCGCGGTGTGGGAATTCCTGCTTCGGTATTGCCCAAAGTCTTCGACCGTTTCTTTCATCTGGATGAGGTCGGTGGGCATTTATTCCGCGGCGCTGGCCTGGGGTTATCTATTGCCCGGCAGGTCATTCAGCAGCATCACGGGACAATTGAAGTTGATAGCCAACTAGGTATCGGCAGTACATTCACCATCCATTTACGCCGGCCTGGTTAATCCATGAAAATAAGAATAAATGAAACACACTCCATCCTGTCAAAATGGAGTGTGTTTATTTTTTGCGAAATAAGGGATCACTGAACTTCTAACCGGCGAAATCCCCAAACTGCAATTGCAAAGAAAATGACCGCATACAACACCAACATTCCAACTGCTGGCAATACTTCCTGAAAACCCAGACCGCGCACCAAAACGTCCTGAAATCCTTTCATAGCCCAGGCAGTTGGCATCCAACGTCCAATGGCTTCAAATCCTCGACCCGCAATTTCCAGCGGGAACCATGTTCCACCCAAAGCTGAGAAGATAAACATTGCAATCAGAGAAAACAGATTGACCTGTTCTTCAGTCTTTACCAAAACACTGATCATCAGCCCCAGAGCAGCCACCCACATCGATAATGCCGCCATAACCAGGAGCACTGCGCCAATTTCCCGTATGTAATTCACTTTGAACAGAACCTGTCCCGCCGCAGCCAAAACAACTTGCTGCAAAAAGACAATTGCAAACATTGCCAAAAGATGTCCCAGGATAATTTCTGACCGCTTCATGGAGGTTGTCATTAATCGGGCCAGTGCATGCGATTTTCGTTCTGTCACCAATATCAATGCTGTATTGACCAGGCCAAAAATCGCGAACATGACGATCATTCCCGGAGATGACTGGTTATAAGTATTGCCTTGCAATACATCGGGGTTTGCATCCCTCGCAACGGCCTTTTTCATTTCCAGCCTGAATAAAGGCTCCTTCCAGTTGGCTACCGCAGCATCAAACGCCTGTACCAAAGCCATCTCACGTGATTCAGGATCAGCAAATGCTGCTATCTCTTCCTGCTGGTTCACGCTCAACCGAGCAATTTCCGCAGCGCTCATCAGGCGCGTAACGGTATTGATAATTTCAGTTCGGATCAATTGCCCAGCTTGAGAGGCACTATCCACAAAGACTTTAATTTGGGCAGTTTCACCAGCAAAATTCTGCTCACTATAATTGGCTGGGATAAGCACAACCGCTTCAACTTTGCCCTGGCGCACTAGTGTTTCTACCTCTGTTGGTTGAGCCGTATCCAGCACCTGAACTTTAATTGCCGCAGATTCCATCAAAGAAGCCACCAGGGCATTGCTTACTGTGCCGTTGATATCCTGGTTTAATATGCTCACATTCCATCGCACTTCTTCCGCCTGGTTACCTCGCCCCAAGGCAAATCCCATGAAGGCAGTAAATACAACCGGCATGATCAACAAAAACAAGAATGTTTTCCGATCACGAATAAGCTGAAATAAATCTTTAAGAGCCAGATCTAGTACACGCATCATTACACCTCATTAATCCTGACGGATCAGGCAAACCGCCGCTGAAAAATCATCGACCCTGCGGCAAATAAGACAACACCCATTGCTAACATTACCAATAAAGGCATAGCAATTTCAGCTGAAGAACCTTGAGCCAGGGTTACTTTCAATCCACGCAATGCCCACCCCTGCGGCGTAAATAGATTGATCGTATTAAACACAGGCGGCATATTATTTACAGCAGTTGTAAACAGTCCACCAATCATTCCAAATGCACTCAACACGCCACCCACTACTGGTCCCGCCTGTTTTGAGTTTTTCATCAATGAAACCAACAACAGGCCAAAGCCACTGGAAGATACGGATAAACCAAGCAAAACCAAACCAACCGAAAGCGGTTTTCCCCAAGAAATTTGGAAAATCAATCCTGACAAAACCAATAAGACCGTCGATTGTACAATCACTGTCAGCCAAACTGACCCAAACTTCCCGGCCAAAATCTTGGCGCGTTGGGTGGGCGTGGTGAACAACCTTGCAAGCGTTCCTTCTTCATCCTCCTGTAAAATCGATTGGGCTGAATATGCACTAGAAAAGAAACTGAAGAATACCAGCATACCAGCCATAACATTGCCCAAAATTCCTGCCAGCGGATTTTCCACCTGTGCAGCATCACTGCCAGGATTGATAAAAGCAATGACCGGATCTTCAGCATGGTGAATGTTGCGCTGCACCTCTGCATACCAGGTTGAATACTGTTCCGCAATCTGCTGCATGGTCAACAAGTTCATCGTCCCACCTTGCGCCACAATCCCATCACCGACCACATTGACCGCGATTTTGCTGCCTGAAATTCCATCAATAAACTGGCTAATCAATGAAGACAAAATTTGCGGGCCAATTGTTAATGTCGGATCATGGAAAATGGTCAATTGAAATTGTTGATTTTCTTCAAAGAGTGATTGCGAAAAATCAGCCGGGATGATTAATGCTGCCCCTGCTTGCTGCCGGTTGACCGCATCAAATGCTTCGTTGTCAGTTGGAACAATTTGCACCAACAACCAATCAGGCATCCGCTCATCTTGCAAAAATTCCACCATCATTTCGCCCAACCTGGGCGCATTCTCGACAACCTGATCATGATTTACCACCACCACCTTGAAATCTGGTAGTTTAGGAGCATCATTACCCATCATGCCGCTAAATGCAAAATACATCAGGCCAGTGATTAAAAGGGGAGCAACAAACATCATCCCGATACTAAAAAAGCTGCGGTAAGAACGCACCAGGTCTTTGAGAGCAATATCCAAAATCTTTTTCATTCCAACCTCCATCCGCTAGTCCCGCAGTGCTTTTCCCGTCAGGTGCAAAAACACGGTTTCCAAATTGGGCTCTTGAATGTTGACCGAAGTAATCCGCGCGCCCAGCGGGGCAGCAGCCTCAAATAATTTCGGTAACACACGGTTGCTGTCATCCACCAAAACAGTGACCTCACCATCCAGATTGGTCACTTTTGATACCCCTGCAACCATTCGCCAGCTCGCTTTAATTGCCTCAAGATCACCCGTCACAGACAAATCCAGCCGGGTTTGTTCGCCAACCAGGCGAATTAATTCCGCATGCGTTCCATAGGCTATCACTTGCCCCTGGTCAACAATAGCAATATGGTTAGAGAGTTCTTCAGCCTCTTCCATATAGTGAGTTGTATAAATCACCGTCATCCCTTGTTTGTTCAGCAGCTTGACGTTATCCAAAATATGCCGCCGCGATTGCGGATCAATACCCACAGTCGGCTCATCCATAATCACAACGGATGGCTTATGCAGTAAAGCAGCCGCAATATTTACACGTCGTTTCATTCCGCCAGAAAAAGTGCCCAATTTACCATGTTGGCGGTCTTTCAGGCCAATCATTTCCAGGGTTTCATCAACGCGGCTGTTAAGCTCTTTCCCTCGCAACCCGTACATTTTTCCCCAGAATAATAAATTTTCCCGGGCAGACAGATCAAGGTATAGAGCAATATCCTGCGGAACAACACCGATCTTTTTACGGGTTTCATTTCCCTCTTTAAGGATCGATTTTCCAGCAATCAAGGCATCCCCTGCGGTAGGAGCCAGTAAACCACTTAAAATTGAAATCGTTGTGCTTTTACCAGCTCCATTCGGCCCAAGCAAGGAAAAAATCTCACCCGTATGAACTGCGAAATTCATACCATTTACCGCTGTAAAATCGCCAAATTTTTTATAGATGTTGTTAACAACCACTGCATTTCCGTTTGACATGGGGTTCCTCCTTTATTTTGTATCCGAAATGGCTGCCATCGCCAGGCAGAACATTCCAATAGCAATCATCATCGTCAGTGTTTTTGATTCTGCCCCAAAGTAATTTAATACAATGACTGCCACTGACATCGCTAATCCAATCGCTTTCCAGACCAACTCAAGCAAGTTTTTTAAGTTTTGTTTATTTTCGTTCATGATTACAACCTCTTATTGTTATTGTTTATTTGAATACAGTATAGAAGCTATACCTTTCGTTTCCATCGTCTGGATGGTCTGCGAAGATTGTCCTTTTGTACACTGTACTTTCGGGAATAACGAATTCGACCTACCAATGTATAATCAAGGCAAGATGAACAAGAGCCCCTATCCTTCAACCAATCCAATCGACTGGATCAAACGAATCTTTGATCCGAATGATGAAGATATGCGTTTTTCCATGCCATTCTTCATTATCCTTACTGTAGTGCTGACGGTAATTGGTGCTGTATCTGTCTTCAGTTCACCAGATCTCCAACAACCAAAACAGCTCATCCCTTTCATTTTTTTGCTGGTTCTGCATATTGCACTTCATTGGCTCAGCCCATACCTGAATTTTGCTAAACCGTGGAGCTTGCCTTATCTTTCGATTCAAGGCGCACTCGTTTTCGTCATCAGTTGGTTAATGGGTAATCCAACCCTTGGTATCGGTTTATACATGGCTCTCATCGGTGAGGCTGTTGGAATTTTACGCAAAGTCCGGATGAATGCTGTTGCGATAACGGTCTATCTGGTCTTATCCTTATTAAATTTTTTTCTTTACTCAGGTTGGGAATCTGTTCGGTCTTGGGCAATTTCAATCTTGCCGATGACCATTTTTGTTGTTACCTACGTTATTTTATTTACTCGGCAAGCGGATGCGCGCGCAAGCGCTGTAAAATTAGCGCATGAACTGGAAGAGGCCAACCAACAATTAGCTGCTTACGCAGACAAGATCCAGCAGTTAACCCTTACGACCGAACGGCAGCGGATGGCGCGCGAACTTCACGACACTCTCTCGCAAGGTTTGGCTGGAACCATCCTGCAATTGGAGGCTGCCGACTCGCACCTTTCCAACCAGCGTCCAGAACGTGCCCAGACAATCATCCGCCAGGCGATGGAACGAGCCCGCACAACTCTGGCAGATGCACGCCGGGTGATTGACGATCTGCGCAGTGGGATTGCCTCAAACGGAACAGAATTAATCGATTCGATTCAAGCAGAGAGCAACCACTTTACGACTGCATTTGGCGTACCAGTAGAACTAACACTCAATATTCCAGATCATTTGAGTGAGCGGTTAAAAGAACAAATTTATCGCATCATCAGTGAATTTTTAACCAATACAGCCCGGCATGCACATGCCAGCCAGGTGAAAATCTGTATTGAACCAGAAAACCAGCAGGTAAAAATCACAGCCTGGGATAATGGGATTGGTTTCAACCCTGACCAAGAAATAGGAAAACCCGGTCATTATGGCTTATTGGGACTACGTGAACGCGTCCGTTTGGCAAACGGCCAGATTGAAATCAAATCTAGTCCCAAACAAGGAACCTGCCTTACAGTAAATCTTCCAATGGATCAAGAGAGTATTGAGTGAAAACCCCTCCTTATCACATTCTAATTGCTGATGACCACTTAATCGTACGAGAAGGGCTGCGATTAATTCTGGAAACTCACCCAGATTTTGAAGTAATTGGTGAAGCATCGGATGGCGCAGAAGCAGTCCGTATGGCAGAAAAGCTAAAACCGGATGTAATCTTGATGGACTTGCGCATGCCCGGAATGGATGGGTTAACCGCTATTGAAATTTTGCGTCAACAGCAACCGCAAATCGGAATCGTAATTCTTACCACCTACAATGAAGATGATCTGATGGTTCGCGGACTGCGGGCAGGTGCACGTGGATATTTGTTGAAAGATACACCTCGGGCTGTCTTGTTTGACACAATTCAGGCAGCCGCTCGCGGTGAAACACTCTTAAGACCGGAAGTACTCGCCCGGGTATTAAGTGCCAATTCTGCACCGGTTTCTAACACACCAGCCGTGCAGCAAAACCAACCCGGCCCCGAATTAACAGAAAGGGAGCTGGAAATCTTGAACGCTGTGGCACGCGGAGAACGCAGCAAAGAAATAGCGTTCGCTTTGGGGATCACCGAACGGACTGTAAAAGCGCACCTTGCCAGTATTTATAACAAACTTGGAGTGGATTCTCGTGCTGCGGCCATTGCAGTTGCTGCACAGCGCGGTTTGCTGGCAGAATAAATGCCCTAT
>JAJUJY010000156.1 GCA_029265085.1 Chloroflexota bacterium | reverse complement strand
GGTCCACAGTGAAACCAACAGATTCCAATTGAGCGGCCACGTAGTCGCCGATCGGCTTGCGGGTGCCGTCGCTGTCAGGGCGGATGAGGAAGATCAAGGTAATGGGTTTACCATTGAAGTTCCATTTGCCGTCAACCAGGGTTGCGCCCATGGCTTCCATTTCAGCGGTAATCACTTCTTTGGCCTTGTCAGGATTGAAAGCGTATTTCGATTCCAATTCGCGGGCGGTATCGGCCAGGTCAGCGTAATCGGGGAACTGGGTGGTGATGGCGAAGAATTTGGCCAGACCGCCACCAGCGTAAACTTCCTGGTTGATGTAGTTGCGGTCAACCAGCCAGTTCATGGCCTCGCGGATCTTGCGATTGCTGAACGGGTTCAAATCACCAGAGGTGAATTCAGCCGGGTTGAACAGCAGATCGTAGTACAGACCGTTAGCAGTTGCGTATTCAACGCCAGCTTCCTTGATCGCAGGAAGGTCCGCTGAGGACAGGCCGTTTGCATAAATGTCAATTGCGCCAGCCTGGAGCTGAGTCACAGCAGAGGCAGCGTCAACAACGGTGAAGACAATTTCGTCTAACCAACCACCGACACGCGTAGTGCGCGGGGCTTCGGTTGGTGCTTCGGTCGCCGTAGCTTCAGGAGCCGCAGTGGGCTCAACAGGAGCGGCTGTGGGTTCCTGAGCAGGCTGCTCAGGCGTCGGGGTAGCGGCAGGCTGGCAGGCGGCCAGAACCATGCTTACCACAACAAGCAAACCCAAAAGAACACTGATTCGCTTCATTTCTTTCTCCTCCATACAGAATAGTGTGGGAATTTATCGAGAAGTGATAGAGAAACCCGCATTTCCCTTCGCTGGTGCGACAATCTTGGACTTTCATCATCAATGTCAGTACCTCGATCGACCTACTTCCCAATAACATGACACCCCGATAGGGGGCTGACTGCAATATAGCATATTCTTTTTTTAAAGTCAAGAAATGATCTGTACCACAAATAGGATGCTTAATCACAAAATTAACAGGATTTAATATCCATTAACACTATTTTTCCACCAATAGATGATCAAAACAAAACAGCCAGAGTTTTCTGGCTGTTTTCGGTCCTGTTAATTTCCCAAATCAGCTCGTACTACGTACATTATGGACAGGCATCGCCATAATTGAGCATTTCAATCCCCGACAGATTGCTGCGCGCGGTCAGATCCAGTTGGTAGCCGCACAAATCCACCCGTGAAGCCGCTGCACGCACCGGGAAATACAGCGGAATAGCTGGCAGCGCCGCAGCAAATGCCTGCTGCACAACCAGATTCGCTTCTACCTGAACAGGGTCGGCCTGGAAGGCGGTCTGGCAGGCTGCATCAAAAACCGGGTCGCTATAACCGATAATATTACTGCCCAACCAACCATTTGCACTGTTCGGGATTTGCGCCGAGGTATATAACTGGCAGGCAGATTGGTGCCCTGTCTGCCAGGAAAGCTGCGCCAGGTCAAACTTGCGTCCAAACAACACGCCTTCCGGCCCGGGTTGGTAAAGCGAATCCACTGGCAAGACCTGCAAGTTCACCTGTATCCCGCAGCCCGCCAGCGATTGCGCCAGGATCTCGGCAGCCTTCTTGCGCAAGGGCGCTTCGCTGGTAAGATAATTTACCACCAGCGGCTGGCCGGTTAATACATTGGCTACACCCTGAGCAAGGCGGGGTGTGGTCGGGTCACTATCAAAATCTTTCCAGCCAATTTGCTCCAACAAGCGCATTCCCTCATCGGGGTTGTAAGGCAAGAGCTGCAATTCAGCCGCATACAGCGGGTGTCCGGAAGGATAAAATCCGGTTGGCACTTCGGAAAGACCCGCAAACAACGTATCAACCAGCTTTTGCCGGTCCAGGCAGAAGGCAAAAGCCTGGCGCAAGCGAACATCACTGAGAAAGTCCTGGCGATATTCAGCAAATGGGCTGTAACCGGCATCGTAATTCGCCAGCTTGATGCCAAAAGCCAGCTGTTCAAATTCAAGCCCCAGGCCGGTATAGAGCCTGACCTGCCCTTCTTTATCCAGTGATTTGAGCGTCTCCAGCTGGTCTTCCAACAACGTACTTTGATCCACCAGATCGCACTGCCCATTTTGCACAGCTTCAATGAGCTGCTGCCCTGATCCTGTAAGAAAAGTGTAGTTGACCAGGTCAAAATACGGCAGCCCCTCGGCAGCTCGGAAATAATTGGGATTTCGGCGCATCTGCACGGATTGCCCTGGCTGTACCGATTCGATCATGTACGGCCCCCACCCCAACGGCTTTTGTGTCGAAAGCTCTTGGGTCAAGAGATCTGCAGCCGCAATGGAACCCCAGGCATGGCGCGGCAAAGGCTGCCAAAAATGATCTGCCGGTACCGCGCTGACATATCCGGGACGGCCCGTAAAAACCACGGTGGTATCATCCACCACCTGATAAGATTGGGTGCGGTCCACCAACCATTTATTGGTTGGGGTTGCTCCGTTGCTATCCAACTCATACGCATACAACGAATCGTCCGCGGTGAGCGGTGCACCGTCTGACCAGACCAGCCCCGGCTTAAGCCGGAAGGTAACTACCAGTTGGTCCATTTCCAAAGCAGAGCTGCCGTCCCATTGGACTGCGCAGCTTGCTTCGCGGCAGCCCGCCGGCAGCACTTTCAGGCTGGTGTCCAGTAAGGCCAAATTACCCGATGCATCCATCACCGCATCGCCGCGCTGAACAGCCACTGGACGGACTTCGGCTGCACCCAGATCTTGCAAAATCACTGGAACCTGCAAACCATTGGTCGTATCGACCGGCCCGTCATAAATGGCCTCCAAAACACTCCAGCCACTGCGCGACACGCCGCCGTACAGGTAAAGGGTTGTTGGCGCTTCGCCCAGGCAGATATTCAGCACACGTGGCGGGATTGGAGTAGCGGTAGGGGTAGCCGTTGGCTGCGGCGTGGGGGAGGCCGTGGGGGTTGGTGCAGCCCCAAATCCTCCCGGCTGGCAGGCAGACAGCAGCAATACAAGTATTAATAGAAAAGCCCAGGTTATTCGGGACATTGGTTTCCTCATTCTACTTTTTTGGCAATTATACTTTGAATCCAAACCCTTTCTGGTTTGCCTGCAAACAAAAAAAGCCTCCCGATTTTCACGGGAGGCTGATCCACAAAATCAAATCGAAACTATTGATTTCCCTTCAAGCGTGGGTCAAGCGCATCGCGCAAACCATCGCCCAGGAAGGTGAAGGCCAGCACCACCAGCGCCACGCAGATAGCCGGTGAAAGCAACAGCCACGGCTGTGCATTGATGGCCGTCTGCCCATCCAACATCAATGAACCCCAACTGGTGATGAAGAAAGCGGAGGGGTCGGTTGGGGGGCGCAAGCCCAGACCCAGATAGCCCAAAATCGCTTCAGTGATAATCATGCCGGGGATCGTAAAAGCCGCCGTAATAATAATGGGACCTAACGAATTGGGCAAAATGTGGCGGAACATGATCCGCGTATCGGTTGCGCCAATGCTGCGGGCTGCTTCAACAAACTCTTTTTCTTTGAGCGAGAGCACCTGCCCGCGCACAATACGAGCCACACCCACCCAGTTGACAATCGCCAGGGCCAAAAAGAGCAGGAACAACCCGTTGAGCAATTTCCCGATATAGGTCTCCCGTAACGTAATCGTGATAATAATAAAGAACAAGAGATCCGGGAAAGCAAAAACAATATCGGTGAGACGCATGAGGAAGTTATCTAATTTCCCACCCGCATAACCGGAAACCAGGCCGATCACGGTTCCAACGATCAAGATCACAATTGTCGGCAAGAAACCGACCACCATCGAAACGCGCGAGCCGTAAATTACCCGGCTGAGCACATCACGACCCAGCGTATCGGTTCCTAACAAAAATTTTGAGTCACCTGTTTTCCCGCTGTATTCTTCCACCCAAACAGGCGGCAGAAAACTTTTTCCGGAATTCATTTCCAATGGGTTATGCGGTGCCAAAAAATTTGCAAACAGACCGACCAGCAAAAAGATAACAATCACAACCATACTGATGACAGAAGCCTTATTGCGCGAGAGCCGGAACCATGCATCATTTAATAAATTGCGTTGTGGTTGGGTGCTCGCCAGGCTAGCCACCCCAGACGTACCTTTGGCAGGATTTGCAGTAGCCATTTAGAACACTCCTTAATCAGATAACCGGATGCGTGGATCAAGGAAGACGTACACAATATCCACGCTCAAATTTGCTAACGCAACCAATAAGGCATAAATTAATGTGGTTCCCATAATCATGGAATAATCGCGCTGACCAATGGCGGTCACGTAAGCGCGTCCCATACCTGGGAAGCCGAACATCGTCTCAATAATGAAAGAACCAGTGACCAAAGCAGCCAATGCAGGGCCCAAAATCGTGATCACCGGGATCATGGCATTTTTAATCATGTGGCGGAAGATCACCAGACGTTCGGCCAGACCTTTGGAACGGGCTGTGCGGATATAGTCCTGGCGAATCACTTCCAACATGGAGGCACGGGTCAGGCGAGCGGTACGCGCCATGGTATTAAATCCAAGCACAATCGTAGGCAAGACCCAAACATTCACCTGGTCCCAGGATCTTGGCACAATGCTGACCCAATGCAGCCCGGAGGCAAAAATAATAATCAGGAAAATGGCAATCACGAAATTTGGTACAGAAATACCCACCGTGGCAATAAACAAACTCAAATAATCCGCCCAGGTATTCTGCTTCAATGCCGCAATAACGCCGATCGGAATGCCAATAATCACTGCAAAAAAGAGTGCGTAAACACCCAGCCGAATAGAATACCCAAACCGGCTGTACCAAAAACTTTTTCCCTCCGGCGGGTTAAAGAGATATCCTTGAATGGTCATACCGCGCATGCGGTAAGAGGGGCCGAGGTTTCCACAAATTGCACCACAAACGAATTTGCCCTCTTTATTCGTGTCACCGAATGCATAGGCAACGAACTGCCGCCATAAGGGCTTGTTCAACCCGTAATATTCAGTCAAAATACGCTGGGTGTTTGGGTCAACCTGCCGCGCGGTTGGATCACGATCCCAGGGACCGCCGGGAGCGCTGCGCATTAAGATAAACGTTACCAGCGCCACAATAAAAAGAACCGGGATCATCCAGAGTAACCGCCGAATGAGATATTTTGTCATATGAATACCCTACTGGTGTGAGTTTGGGAGAAGACAGGCCGGTCGAACCGGTTTCCCCGTCCGACCGGCCAGCCAATTCAATTGAATATCAGGTTACGGCATCATCGAAGTGTCGATTTTGATCGTTAGCGGATCAACATCGCCAGGCCAGCCTGCATCCATCGGGGTGAATTTGATTCCAGTCACCCACGGTTTCACCAGATAGCTGTTAACATTGTTCACCATCATGATGACGGCGGCAGTGCTCACCAGGGTCTTCTGAGCATCCGCGTACAATTGTGCGCGTTTGTCAGCATCCAGAGTCTGGTCAGCTTCCTGCATTAAGGCATCCATGTCGGGATTCGAGAATCCGTAGCGCTGTGCGAAAGCGGAGCTGGTCATCCAGTACACGCTCAGCCAGTTCTGGGGATCCGGGTAGTCCGCGCACCAGCCCAGGTAGAATACCTGCGGCAGGGTGGTGCGGTCTTTGGTCAGAGCCGTGTAGGTGGTGGGCTCAACGGGATCCAAAGCAACTTTGACACCCAGGGTGTTAATCCACTGGCCAGCCAACCACTCAAAGCGTGTGCGGTTGCGAGGAGTGTCGGAGAAGGTCAGTTTGATTTCAGGCAGAGCTTCAAAGGAGCCGTAGGAAGATTGAGCAATCGCTTCTTTGGCCTTTTCAACATCAAAGCCGTAGCGTGCTTCTTCGCCATCGTAACCGGGGAAGCCCTTCGGGATCCAGGTCAGGGTCGGGGAGCCGAGGCCCTTGAGGATATCGGTTACCCAGGCTTCGCGGTTGGTGCCGTAGGAGAAGGCTTCGCGGACGAACTTGTCGTTGAAGGGTTCCTTGTCAGCATTCATGTTGAACGCGTAGGTGCAGGAACCGGGGTAGATGTTGGCTTCTTTATTCAGAACTTCGTCAGCCTGAACAGTGGCCAGATCTTCGGCAACCAACGGGATGATATCGAATTCGTTGTTCTTGTAGGCTTCGAAATACACAGCCGAGTCGGTGATGTAGCGGAATTCGAGATCGTAGTCAGCCACGCCGCGCCAGTAGTTGGCATTCGGGGTCATGAACGCGCGGACAAACGGTTCCAGGTTCTGCAGAACGAATGGGCCGTTACCGATTTGGAACTTGGAAGAGTTCCACCAGATATCGCCGCCTTCGGAAATCAATTCTTCTTTGGCCGGGAAGGTCACCCAGAGGGACATCACGGTGTGGAAGTAAGGAGCCGGTTTTTCGAGGTCGATATCAAGCACGAGGCAGTCGGCATTTTCATAGTCGCCATCGCAAACATTGCCAGCGGAATCTTTGGCATGAATGCCAACAGCCGCCATCAATGCTTCGCTCTCTTCAGCAGCACCTTCGCGCCATTCGCTTGCGCCAACGATTTCGTCAGTGATACCCGCGTATTCACCGGCGGTCTCGGGATTGATGTTGCGCATGACGGAGTAGTGGAAACGAGCAGCGTTCAACAAAGTGCCGTCTGAGTATTTCAGGTCCTTGCGAAGTTGGAAGGTGAGTTTGGTTGCATCTTCGTTGTAGGTCCAACTTTCAGCGGCGCCCGGAACGGTGGCCAGATTCTCATCCAGGCGAGTGAGGCCTTCGTAGATGAGTTTCAGGTGGGCAATTTCGTTCACAAACGAGGATTTCTGCGGGTCGATGATGTCAGGGTAAGTACCCAGGTTGACGCGCAGGAGTTTCGGAGCAGCTACTTCCTCAACCGGAGCCGGGGTAGCGGTAACAACAACCTCTTTCACTTCGCCTTCAACCACAACGGTCTGGACGATCGTTTCGGGGGTGGGCGCTGCAGGTTGGCACGCAGCCAATACCATGCTGGCGACCATCAAAATCGAAACTAACACCAAAATCTTAGATCGCATTTCTTTCTCCTCCTCAAGAATTTTTTATTGAGATACGGAAAAACGTTACAGCCCAGGTGGGCTTTACGGGGTCTGGTCAGACTATTCTCCCAGGACTCACCTCCTCTCAAATTTTCTGACCCTTAGACCATGTGGCAGGCCACAAAGTGACCTGGTGACACCTCGCGGAATTCCGGTTTCTTTTCCTTACAGACATCCGCCGCAAGCGGACAGCGTGTGCGGAAGCGGCAGCCTGAAGGCGGATTAACCGGCGATGGGACATCGCCTTGTAAGATAATCCGGGACCGTTTTTCCTCAACAGCGGGATCGGGGATCGGCACAGCCGAAAGCAGCGCCTGCGTATAAGGATGCAGCGGTTTTGAGTACAACTCTTCCCGGTCTGCAAGCTCAACAATAATCCCCAAATACATCACTGCCACGCGATTGCTGATGTGGCGAACCATCGACAAGTCATGTGCAATGAACAGGTATGTCAAATTCAATTCGCGCTGCAGGTCTTCCAACAGGTTGATCACCTGCGCCTGGATCGAAACATCCAGCGCGGAAATCGGCTCGTCGCAAACGATTAAGGACGGCTCAAGTGCCAGAGCGCGCGCAACACCAATGCGCTGGCGCTGGCCGCCGGAGAACTCGTGCGGGTAGCGGGTAGCAAATGCCGGATTCAACCCGACAACTTTCAACAGATACTCCACCCGTTCGCGTACTTCTTTCCCCTTGGCCACATTGTGGATCACCAGCGGTTCGCCGACGATCTCTCCCACCGTCATACGAGGGTTCAGGCTGGCATAGGGGTCCTGGAAAATCATTTGCATGCGGCGGCGCATCTTGCGCAGCGGTTCGCCTTTAATGGCGGCCAGATTCTCATTCTCAAAGTAAACATTACCGCTGGTTGGACGGTAAAGCTGCAAGATCGTGCGCCCTGTGGTGGATTTACCACAACCTGACTCACCTACCAGGCCGAGTGTTTCACCCCTGTACACGTTAAAGGAAACCCCATCCACCGCATGGACCGCCCCCACCTGCTTTTGGAAGATAATACCCCGCATAATCGGGAAATGCTTCACCAGGTTATCAACCCGTAGTAAGACTTCCTTAGATGTCATTAGCGCTCTCTCCCAGTCTCAGGATCTACCCAACAAGCGGAATAATGTTCAGGAGAAACCCGCATTAATGCAGGATTTTCATGCCAGCAGCGTTCCACGACATATTTGCAGCGCGGAGCAAAGGGGCAATAATTCGGTTTCTCAAGCAATACAGGCGGCAGGCCGTCAATCGATACCAACCGGCGATAACCGGATTCATCCATACGGGGCAGACTACCCAACAACCCCAGGGTATATGGGTGCGTCGGGTGGGCATATAATTCTTTAACCGGTGCCTGCTCAATAATATAACCGCCGTACATCACAGCCACCCGGTCGGCTAAACCAGCCACGATACCCAGGTCATGGGTAATCCAGACAATGGCCATACCCAGCTCATCGCGTAAACGCTTCACCAGGTCAACAATCTGGGCCTGAATGGTGACATCCAGGGCTGTGGTTGGCTCATCCGCGATCAAAATTTGCGGGGCACAAATCAGCGACATAGCAATCATCACACGCTGACGCATACCACCGGAAAACTGGTGCGGGTAATCGTTCAAGCGGTCTTTCGGATTGGGAATGCCCACCATCGCCAGCATTTCCGCAACCCGCTCATAGGCTTGTTTGTGCGGAACGCCATTATGAACCTCAAGCGGTTCGGATACCTGGCGGCCAATGGTTAAGACCGGGTTAAACGAAGTCATCGGGTCCTGAAATACCATGCTGATCTGCTGACCGCGAATCTGTCGGATTTCGTCATCCGACATTTGCAGCAAATCTCTGCCCTGGTACATAGCGGAACCCGCAACAACTTTGCCGGGAGGATTGGGAATTAATCGGAGCATAGACATCACGGTAACACTCTTACCGCAGCCCGACTCACCCACAATTCCAAGCGTCTCCCCCTCTTTTAGACTAAATGACACACCATTGACTGCATGGACTGTACCCTCGCGAGTACGAAAGTGTGTCTCTAGGCCCTGCACATTAAGAATTTCTGCCATGCATCTGCCCTCTGAAATTGTATCGGATTATTAAATTGGGATAGAGTGATGGGTATTGAAAATATAGCCACAGACAACTCATGAAATGAGTCTATCGGCTAGTATACAACGATTCTATGCGCTTGTCAAACAAGCGCCGTCACCAATCATGTTATCTCCATTTATTATTTAATGGTTTTTGAGAATAGGACCATTTTTCGCTTTGGATATAATAGAGCTATGGACACACCCCCTATCCTCCACTCCCTTCAATCCCTGGGCTGTCAATACGCGTTTTACTGCCGCAAGTCAAATTCACAGCCAATCTTCCTCAACAATTGCGATCGTTTTCTTTCAGCATCCATCATTAAAGTGCCCATTTTACTGGCCTGGGTCACTTTAGAACGATCCGGTGACGTGCACCGCAGCGAAATTTGCCGCCTGGATGATGAGCCGCAGGTACAAGGCGCCGGTTTTTCCTGGCTGCTTGCAGCACGCGAGCTGCCGTACCAGGATATACTGCTGATGATGATTGCCCTTTCGGATAATTTATGCACCAACCTGGTTATACGCCGCCTGGGGC
>JAJUJY010000099.1 GCA_029265085.1 Chloroflexota bacterium | reverse complement strand
GGCCAATTCTTTGCGTTCTCAAGGAGAACGCGTGGAACTTGTCGCTGCTGATCCCTACCGGCCTGCTGCTGTAAAACAATTACAGACTTTGGGAGAACGAATTGGCGTGCCGGTGTTTGCAGAAACGGGGGTAAAACCGCCTGATTTGGTGGCGAAAGCCTTTGTCCAGGCTCAAAAGGGTGGGGTAACCGCTCTGATTATTGACACGGCCGGACGTTCGCAGTTGGATGATGCGTTGATGGAAGAATTGCGCGCTATTACCAGGCGAGTGACACCCAATGAAACTCTTCTGGTAGTCGATGCGATGATTGGTCAGGAGGCTTTGCATGTTGCGGAAGGTTTCCGCGACAATGTCTCATTGACTGGTTTAATCTTAACCAAAATGGATGGTGATGCTCGCGGCGGCGCAGCAATCTCGATTCGCAGCGTAACGGGCGTCCCAATCAAGTATTTGGGTGTTGGTGAAGCAACAGATGCATTAGAAAGTTATGATCCCGGCCGGTTAGCTTCCCGCATTTTGGGTATGGGAGATGTGATCGGATTAATTGAACGGGCTGAGGCGGCTTTGGATGAAAAAGAAGCACGCGAGCAGGCCGAGAAAATGATGTCCGGTTCGTTTACGCTGGAAGATTTTTCCAAACAGCTCAAACAAATTCGCAAAATGGGTCCTTTCCAGCAAATTTTAGAAATGCTTCCGGGTGGAATGGGGCAAATGGCCCGAAATATTTCTCCCCAAGAAGCTGAAAAATCGCTTAAAATAACAGAAGCGATTATCAATTCAATGACAGCGCAAGAGCGACGGCACCCCGATATCTTGAATGCAAGCCGCCGGCGCAGGATTGCTCGAGGCTCAGGAACAGATGTGCAAGACGTTAACCGCGTTTTGAAACAGTTCCGCGAAGCGCAGAAATTGTTTAAAACGTTGCAAAAAACGGGCGGACGCGGAATGCCGCGTTTGTTCGGGTAGCCGGATAGGAACAGGATGATACGCTTCCCTTCAGCGTCCCTCATCTTCCTGCGATGATCTGCAAGCCCGGTCCTGTATAAACTGTACATTCACTAATTAAGATCTACTGTAAGAGGAGATAAACTCAATGGTTCGAATTCGTTTACGCCGCGTTGGTTTACAAGGTCAGCCTAGCTATCGCGTTATCGCTGCCGACAAAGAAAGCCCCCGTGATGGCCGCTTTTTAGAGATCCTTGGTTCGTACAACCCGCGCACTGAACCTTTCACATTCGATGTGAAAGAGGATCGCATTTACGATTGGCTGCGCAAAGGCGCTCAGCCCACCGAGTCTGTGATGAAATTAATGGTCAGCGTTGGCCTGATGAAACGCTTTGAACGCTTTAAGGCAGGCGAATCATTAGATGTTCTGCTCAAGGAAGCCGAAGAATATTACGCTGCCCGCAAGGCCAGCAAAAAGACCAACCCGGCCTAATCAGACCTCCTGAAAAAATTCCGAATAAGACTCCCCAATGAAAAAAGGGGAAATGAAAGGAGTGGTCGTGAAGGAATTGATCGAATATATTGCACGCTCTTTGGTTGATGATCCTACCCAGGTTCAGGTGAAACAAGATCGTGCTGGCGGGAAGGTGCGGCTCGAATTATGGGTCGCAAAAGAAGATATGGGCCGCGTCATCGGTAAAAGCGGACGCGTCGCGAATGCGATGCGCGTTTTACTTCGCGTAGCAGCCGCTCGTGAAGGGAAACAAGCCGCTTTGGATGTGATGGAGCCGCGGTGAACCCACGCCAGGAAATTCCTTCGGATGATTCCAGGGGAAAAACAGGCTCGCCCCCTTCGGGCGAGCCTGACTTCTTGTTGGTGGGTAAGTTGCAGCGGGTTCACGGTTTGCGGGGTGAAATTGTGATGGAAGTCATGACGGATTTTCCAGAACGATTACAGCCTGGCAAGTTTTTGTATGTGGGTAACGAGCACAAACAAATTAAGATTCAATCTGTACGCAGAATGCATGAAAATTTGTTGATCTCATTTGATGGATTCGAAAACCGCGATTTAGCCCAGATTCTGCGCAATTCCTTTGTGTTTGTCCGCACAGATCAGCTTCCCAAATTACCAGCAGGTGAATATTATCATCACCAAATATTGGGCATGATGATTGAGGATAGTTCTGGAGCAACCCTTGGAAAATTGGTAGATATTCTAGAAACTCCGGCCAATGATGTGTATATCATTGAAGGAGTCGATGGGAAAGAGATTTTGCTCGCTGCGGTTGAATCCGTGATCGTTAAAGTTGATTTGGAAAGACAGGTCATTGTCGTAAATCCGCCTGAATGGGAATAATGGGGCTCAGTGGGGATGGATCCTAGGGCGTTCTGGGTCGGAATGAATTATGTCAAAGGAATAGGGGCAGTACGCCTTCAAGGTCTTCTGGATTTTTTCGGAGACCTTGCTTTGGCGTGGGAAGCTCCTTATGACGCCTTGCGTTCTGCCGGGTTAAGCCAAAAAATTGCGGATACTTTTGTTCAAGTTCGCAGCCAAATTGATCTAGAAGTGATTTGGCAGCGCATTCATGAGGCAGGAATTTCGGTATTAACCTGGAATGACACTGATTATCCGCAAATATTGAAAGAAATCGACCAACCTCCCCCAGTTCTTTATTACAAAGGCGATCTGATCAGTGACGATGAAACAGCTGTTGCCATTGTGGGTACACGCCGGGTCACAACGTATGGAAAAAATGTAACCGAAGAATTGGCTGGATTTCTAGCCCGAAACGGCATTACCGTGGTTAGCGGATTGGCCCGCGGGGTGGATGCAGCAGCTCATGCTGCTGCGTTACAGGCTGGAGGACGGACCATTGCGGTGTTAGGTTCAGGCGTGGACCAAATTTATCCTCCTGAACACCGCCGTCTTGCAGAAGAAATTGCTGAAGCAGGTGCGGTACTCAGTGACTATCCGCCAGGAACAAAACCGGATAGTGCGAATTTTCCCCCGAGAAATCGAATTATTTCCGGCCTGTCATTGGCGACCATTGTGATTGAAGCCGGCGAATCCAGCGGTGCGCTTATTACGGCGTCATTTGCCGCCGAACAGGGGCGCGAAGTGCTGGCTGTGCCCGGAAATATTTATTCGCCCGCCAGCAAAGGAACCAATCGATTAATTCTCAATGGCGCACGGCCTTTATTGCGTGTTGAAGATGTGTTGGACGCGATTAACCTCAAAATGGTGAGCGCCAGGCAAATTGCCAAGGCAATTCTACCTGCGAATGAAACAGAATCAAAAATATTAACCTTGATATCCAATCAGGCATATTCTGCAGATGAGATTGGATTTCTTGCAGGGTTGCCGATCTCACAAGTTTCGGCTACACTCACGATGATGGAACTCAAGGGGATGGTTCGCAACACGGGCGGCATGAATTATCAGGCTGTTCATGAAGACCAGGACCCTTATCACGTGGAGAATTATGGTTAAACATTATTATGCAGTGATTATGGCGGGCGGCGGTGGAACCCGCTTATGGCCGTTATCGCGCCAATCCCGGCCAAAACAAATGGTTCGTTTGGGCTCAGACCGGACGTTGTTTCAAATGGCAGTTGACCGGTTAGATGCGGTCTTTACACCGGATCGTATATTTGTTGTTACCGTTGCGGAACAGGCGGTTTTACTCCAACAGCAGTGCCCGCAAATTCCGGTGGAAAATTATTTAATCGAACCTCTTCCTCGCGGTACTGCCTCTGTGGTTGGGCTGGCTGCGGTTGTTCTCCAAAAAAGAGATCCGGAAGCGACAATGGCTGTTCTAACGGCGGATCACTTTATTGAAAATGTGCCGTATTTTACTGACCTGTTAAAAACTGCGTACGATGTTGCGCAGGATCATTATCTGGTTACGCTGGGTATTCGTCCCACTTTTCCTTCAACGGGGTATGGATATATTCAGCGTAAGAATGCGATTCGAGATTATTCAGGACACCCTGTGTTTGCAGTTGAACGGTTTAAAGAAAAGCCTGATGAGGCTGCTGCCAGAAAAATGATTGAGCAAGGCGACCATGACTGGAATTCGGGCATGTTTATCTGGCGGGTGGAACGGATCCTGGCAGAATTTGAAAAATCGATGCCAGAAATCCATACAACGCTCAAAGAAATCCAAAATGGTTGGGGCACAGCTCTTCAAGGGGACATTGTTGGGTCATTATGGCCGAAAATTGTTCCACAAACCATTGATTATGGTATTATGGAGCGGGCTAACCAGGTAGCTGTGTTACCAGCCGCTGATTTAGGTTGGAACGATGTAGGCAGTTGGGATTCACTCTTTGATGTGCTCCCCGCTGATGCACAAGGAAACATTATTCTTGATTCGCAATACATTGGGATTGAAAGTAACCAATCCATTGTGCTTTCTGAGAATCAAGATCGCCTGATTGCAATGATCGGCATTCAAAATTTAATTGTTGTCGATACACCGGATGTGCTGTTGATTTGCTCGCGGAATGATGCTCAAAAAGTCCGCGACATGGTCAAACTTCTCGCACAAACTGGGAAGCAAAAATATTTGTGAGAGAGGGTTTTGTGGAAGCGTATTGTGTAAAATGTAAAGCAAAGCGTGAAATGAAAGAGGCGGCAGCTGATTTTAACGCCTCAGGTGCACCCGTAACCCGTGGTGTTTGCCCTGTTTGCGAGACAAAAATGTTTCGCATGGGACGAACCGAATTTCATGAGGGTCTTACCCCTCCCGAAGTGATCAAAAAAGCGAAGATTCAACCACGGAATGGAAAAGTTGTGATTGTTGAATCTCCGGCAAAAGCGAAGACCGTAGGGCGGTTTTTAGGCAAAGGGTATACCGTGCGTGCATCTGTAGGGCATGTGCGGGACTTGCTCCGCTCTGAGCTTTCTGTTGATGTTGATCACAATTTTGCACCGAAATACCGCGTACCCAATGAAAAACGGACAGTGGTAAAAGAAATTAAAGAATTGGTCAAAAATGCCGCGGAAGTTTACCTGGCAACCGACCCTGATCGGGAAGGGGAAGCTATCGCCTGGCATTTATTGGAAGCTGCTCAAATTGATCCGGCAATTACACACCGGGTTGTTTTTCATGAAATTACACAACCAGCCATTGCGGAGGCATTTTCTCACCCGCGCTCTATCAATATGGATTTGGTGAATGCTCAACAAGGACGGCGTATCCTTGACCGGTTGGTGGGTTATAGTTTATCCCCGCTGCTGTGGGAAAAAGTGCGCAGTCGTTTATCCGCTGGACGGGTTCAATCGGTGGCATTGCGATTAATTGTTGAACGCGAACGAACCATTGAGGACTTTGTTCCGGAAGAGTATTGGACGATTGAAGCAGAGCTAAAACCGGAAAAAGGCCGGCAAACCTACCGCGCCCGCCTGGTTAAGGTGGATGAACAGGATCCGGAATTAAAAAACGAGCAAACGGTCAAGCAATATCTGACGGACCTGGACCCTGCTGCTTATGTCATCAGCAAAATAAAACGTGGTGAACGAAGGCGAAAACCTTCTGCGCCATTTATTACCTCCACTTTGCAACAGGAAGCTTCCCGCCGGCTGGGGTTTACAGCTCGTAAAACCATGTCCGTTGCACAGCAGTTGTATGAAGGTTTGGACGTTGGTGAAGGCGGTTCTACCGGTTTAATTACCTATATGCGAACCGATTCAACCAATGTATCCGAATTGGCTCAAAAAGAGGCGCGCGATTTTATTTTAAAAAGCTACGGCAATGATTTTTTGCCACCAACTCCGCCACAATACAAAACGCGCGCTGTAGGGGCGCAAGAAGCGCACGAATCGATCCGTCCAACTTCTGTCCTGAGAGCACCGGATAAAGTTAAGTCCTATCTTACGCATGATCAATTTAAACTGTACCAATTGATCTGGCAGCGTTTTGTAGCCTCGCAAATGGAATCGGCTGTTTTTGATACGTTAAGCGTTGAAATTGATGCGAACGGAACAGCCCATCAATATTTATTCCGTGCTTCGGGTTCGACTTTGCGTTTTCCGGGTTTTCTAGTTGTTTATGAGGATGCCAAAGACGAAGATCAAAAGGGTGAAGACGAAGATAATGTACGGATTCCGGCTGGATTGGAAGAAGGTCATCATCAGAAGTTAGAGCGGTTAATTCCAGAACAACATTTTACTCAGCCACCACCGCGGTATTCTGAGGCTTCTTTGGTGCAATCATTGGAGGAGTATGGAATTGGCCGTCCATCCACTTATGCCCCCATTCTGTCAACGATTGTTGAGCGTGGGTATGTTACCCGTGAGGCCAAACGATTAAACCCAACCGAAACGGGAATTTTGGTAAATGATTTGTTAGTAAACCATTTTTCCAATATTGTGGATGTTAATTTCACCGCAAATATGGAAAATAATCTGGACCAGGTAGCTTCCGGAGACCGGGAATGGACAGAAATTATTGGTGATTTCTACCAGACCTTTGCACCGCAGGTCAAAAAAGCTCAAGAATTAATCCCGGAAACTAAAGCGGAACTGGAAAAAGTGGGGCGTTCCTGCCCAGATTGCGGACATGATCTGGTTATTCGATGGGGACGGTTTGGAAAATTTATTAGCTGTAGTAATTTCCCAACCTGCCGCCATACAGAGGCGTGGCTCGAGAAAATCAACGTCAAATGTCCGGAAGATGGTGGTGAACTGGTTGAGCGGAAGACTCGCAAAGGACGTGTGTTTTACGGGTGTGAAAATTACCCAACCTGCCAGTTTACATCCTGGAAGCGCCCATTGGCAAATCCGTGCCCTGCATGCGGCGGGCTGCTGGTGATTGCCAATAAGCGTGAAGCACAATGCACCCGCTGTGAAGAAATATTCCTGCTGGAGCAGATCAATGAATCAGCACAGGAATCGGCATGAACCTTGCAACATAACTCACATCGAAACCAAGGCCTCAGATAGTTGCGTCATTGTGAAATTTGTTCTACAATTTAACCAATGATTTGACAATTATCCGGCAAGGTCTGAATCACCTGTAGGAGCAAAAATATGGACAAAATCCGTGAGCAGCTACGCAATCCCCTGGTAACCGCAATCGTTGGTTTGGTAATCGGTATTATTATCGGGCTACCAATTTTGGGCTGGGGTCTATGGCCTGTGAAATGGGTAAATGCGGAACCGAAAGATCTCCGTGATGACCTGAAAGTCCAATATCTGTGCATGACGATTGATTCGTATGCACGCAACCAAAACGCCGCTGAGGCCAAAGCTCGCTTTGAGAGTATTGGCTCCAATGGTAAAGAACTATTGGCTGGACTGCGTCCAGGAACCTGTTTCTTGAATGAAAATGATATTACGCAGTTCAATGCACTGGTGGCGGGGCCTGAGTTGCCGAAACCGAACCAAACCGCTGTTGCACCAGGTGCCGAAACTCCAAAACCAGAAGGCCAGCCTTCTCGCATTGGTTTGGTTGTTGCCCTTTGTCTGGCCACTTTGTTGGTCGGTGGGGCATTGGCTTATTTGCTAATTTTCCGCAAGCGAACCGGTAAGCAGGAAACTCCAGCTGCAATGGCACAGGAATACAACCGGCAAGCTGTGCGCACTGATTTTGTGGCGCAGGGACAGGAAACCCCCATTGCTCAATTTATGACTACATTCATGGTGGGCGATGATCTGTATGACGACTCGTTCAGCATTGATTCGCCTTCTGGTGAATTTTTGGGTGAGTGCGGCGTTGGCATTTCGGAAACGATTGGGGTAGGTGATCCGAAGAAAGTTACAGCTTTTGAAGTCTGGTTGTTTGATAAGAATGACATCCAAACCGTTACGAAAGTTTTAATGAGCCCGCACGCCTTTAATGATGACGCAATTCGCCAACGGCTTGAGTCAAAGGGTGAACCAGTGGTAGTTGAGCCGGATAAGCGTGTCTTGCTTGAAACAGCCACTTTACAACTGGAAGCTCGTGTGGTTGACTTAAACTTTGGTTCCGGTGCGTTACCGGCTGAGTCTTATTTTGAACGTCTGACCCTTGAACTGGCAGTTTGGCCAAAAATTCAAGGATAATCTAATCCTATAAAACAAAAAAATCCGGTCTGAATAAAACAGGCCGGATTTTTTGTCATCTGGATAAAAAAAACAGGCAGAGCATCAAAACATCTGCCTGTTTTCGAATTCCGGAAAATTATTCGATTTTTAAGATCTTAAATCGGATAGCACCATTGGGTGTTTCGGCAACAATCTCTTCTCCGACATGATGACCAAGCAAGGCGCGGCCAATGGGGGATTCGTGGGAGATGCGACCGTTGATCGGATCAGCTTCTTTCGGTCCGACCATCTGGTATTTTTCGGCTGGGAATCCGTCTTCCTGGATGGTAATAAAATCCCCAATGCTGATTTCGTTTGTATTTTTTTCAACGTTTTCAATGATGATTACATTGCTGAGGATCCGGTCCAGTTCTTGGATGCGGCCTTCTAAAAAGCCTTGTTCTTCCTTTGCCTGGATGTAGTCCGCATTTTCTGACAAATCACCTTGTTCGATAGCGGCGCGAAGCCGCTTAGAAAGCTGCTCCCGCGAGGGGCCTTTTAAGAAATCTAATTCTTGTTGGAGACGTTTTAATCCATCAGCGGTTAAATAAGATGCTTCGGTCATGTTTTTCCATCCCGTAATTTTTTCGGTTTTTATGATAACACTAAACATTTAAAATGGACATGGTTTGTCCAGCTTCGATCCGATTATACCAGAGTTATTTTCATCTTATGTTACGGAAGCGTGGCTGGATCAAACATTTTTAAATATTCCTCGGTAGCATATCGATCAGTCATCCCGGCGATATGATCGCAAACCGTACGTTCCAATCCGCGGGTATTAATCCATTGTTGAACATGTCCCGGCAGGATAGCAGGCGTAGAGCAGTAGGCATTAAAAAGATCCACAATCATTTTCTCTGCTTTCACTGCCATGCGCATGACCCGGTAATGGCGATACATTTTACTGTAAAGTAAATCTTTCAGTTGTCGATTCCGCCGGTGGTAGGTTTCGCTAAAGGTAACAACATTGTAGGGGAGTCGCTGTAATTCTTCCACTGAGCGGACACCACTCTCCCGCAAAAGTTTTTCTGATGTGTTCACAATATCGGTAACTTCCATACCGATCAGGCGGCGAATAATGCGGTGACGCATGAGATCATCTAATCCACTGCCGCGCCAGCTAAGACTATCAATAATTACCTGCCAAAGGTCAATTTCACCCAATAAATCAATCGAAATAATTCCTGATCGTAACCCATCGTCCAGGTCGTGGGCGGTGTAAGCCAATTCATCGGCCACATTAGCGATTTGCGCCTCAATATTTCCACGCAAGTCCGGGTTAAAGTCTCGGGCATCTGATTTGTCATATTCCGTTTCGTGTTTCACCATCCCTTCTAACACTTCCCAGGTCAGGTTTAATCCTGGAAATTCTGGGTATCGGCGTTCTAATTCGGTGACAATGCGCAAGGATTGTTTATTGTGCTCAAAACCGCCGTGATCCTTCATTAGCCGTGCTAAAACCACCTCTCCGGAATGCCCAAACGGGGGATGTCCTAAATCATGGGCAAGGCAGATCGTTTCTGTAAGATCTTCGTTTGCGCCTAATGCTCGGGCGATGGTGCGGCCAATTTGGGCGACTTCCAGGGTGTGGGTCAGGCGAGTACGGTAATAATCACCTTCATAATTAATAAAAACCTGGGTTTTATATTCAAGCCTTCGGAATGCTGTGGTGTGTAAGATGCGGTCGCGGTCACGTTGAAAACAAGTCCGATAATCGGGTTCATCCTCAGGATAAAAACGACCTCTGGATAATTTGCTTCGACTACCGTAAGGGGCTAACACCCGGTCTTCAATATCATCTAATTGTTCTCGGCTGTATAACATGACTGCTCCTTTTTTTATTGGGCTATTACAGTGCCGACCGTTTCCCCTCGCAATGCACGGTGGACCATTCCAGTTTCTAGACCGGAGAAGATGGAAACCTGTAAGTGTTTGATTTGTTGAACCAGATTCAGCATTAGATTGACTTTTTCAATCATACCGCCTGTAACATCGATGCCTGCTGATCCACCCAAATAAGCGATGATTTCAGCATGATTTCCCGGAGTGATTTTTGAAATGAGCTGCGTGCATTTGGGAAAATCTTTCCAGACACCACTTTCCCGACCGCAAAGCAATATTTGCGCTGGCTTAAGAACTTTTGCCAGATGGATAAAGGTATCCTCGGTTGAAAAAATGGTTCCACCCCGGATGTCATCAAATATAACATCACCATAAACAACCGGAATTAGATCCGCCTCTAGTGCAGCCTGGATGTTGTCAAAATAACTGGTTTCTAGCTGGCCATCTTTACTTCTCAGGATGGCTGAAGGCGGTATGGCTATGACAGGTAATCCAGCTGTGTGTAATGCAGAGACAACCAGGATATTTAACTCCCTGGCTTGATACCAGACTTCGGCGAAACCAGCCCACTGCTGAGGGGTATAAACGCCATCCCGGGTTCCAAATTGCTTTGCAGCCACATGGCCAAAAGAACCAGAGCCGTGTCCTAATACCAGTTTCAAGTCTGGACGTTCATTTTTTGCATTAGCAATTTCTAATGCAAGTCGCTGAATAATTTCCGGATAAGGGGTATGAGGATTGTTCTTATCCGTGATTAATGAGCCGCCTAATTTTAGGAAAATCGAATTATTCATGGTATCGATGGTGAAGATGATAATATTTGTGTAGAAATAGTGGTGACAGCGCCGGCGATTTTTAATGCTTCACAAACTTGTTCTGCCCGGGTTTCATTGACCAGCGCAATCATATTGCCACCGCCGCCACCTCCGGATAATTTTGCCCCACAGGCTCCTGCTGAAATTGCTGCATCCACCAGATGATCAAGTTCAGGGCACGAAACGCCGATCTTTTGCAATAGCGTGTGATTTTCTGTCATCAGTGTACCAAGTTTGTTAAGTTCACCGGTTTCAATCGATTGGCGCGCAGAAAGCACAAGACCGCCAATTTGGTCAAATATGGTTTCGTAAAGTTCGAAATCGTTTTCGCGACGAGCGCGAACCTCAGCCACTAACTTTGCTGTCAGTCCTTCCACGCCGCTATTACCAATTACCAGCGTAAAGGGCTTTTTTACAGTGATTTTTTCAAAGGGTATGTCTCGGATAAAAAAAATTGGCTGCGCATAGGTAATAACCGTATTGTCAATTCCGGATGGCGTCCCGTGGTGACGTTTTTCCACCATGTAGGCCAATTGATTAATTTCTTCGTTGGGAAGATCCTTGCCTAAAAACTGGGCGACTGCTCGGATTAATGCTACAGAAACTGCGGCACTGGAGCCTAAACCACCCGCTCGTGGAATAGTGGAATGGATGTGAACTTCAAAAGAGGGGAAGTGGGAAAGCCCCAGATGTGCTTTTAACTGGTGCAACCCAATTGCAAAAGGATGGTCATTGGGCAGGGCGCTTAAGTTGGCTTTCAGGTTAATCCCAGGCGCAAAAATGACGATCTGATCTGGTTGACCTTTGGGTAAGGCAAAAACTGAGGCCTTTGCCCGCACCTGATGGACTGGAACTGCAATAGCCGGTCGATTATATACTACTGAATGTTCGCCAACCAATATGGTTTTCCCAGGAGCAGATGCAACGATTGCAGGCATAAGGACCTTTTAAAAAATATAGAAAACAGCTAAAACGGTAATTCCCCACAGGGCAATGGTGATTTGCAACGGGCGATCTTTTAGCACGATTTCTTCCGGAGCGCCACCTGCTTGCTCGATTTGAATCAAGTAGAGATATCGAAAAATTCCGTAAAGCACAAACGGAATGGTTAGCATCATGATGTGGTTATCTGGCAAATTCGGTGCTGAAAATGTGTACAGGCTGTAAGCAACAATGGTAGTACTGGAAACAATGGTAATTAATTGGTCTAGAAATGGAATGGAATAACCATCCAGAACTTTGCGATGGGTATTGGCGCCTTCGGCCAATAGAGAAAGCTCCGCTCGCCTTTTTCCAAATCCAATGTATAGGGCAAACAGGGTTGTAACCACGTATAACCAGGGAGAAAACCGTTCTACTACAATCAACGCAACACCACCGCCAACCCGCAGGACAAAGCCTGCTGCGATGATTAATACATCGATTAGTGGTATGTGTTTAAGCCAGTTGGAATAGGCCAGATTCATCAGAAAATAGGCACTGATAATTATTCCAAACCCGGTCGAAAGGAAAAATCCGGCAGGAATCGTAATTGCGATTAAAATGATAGCAGCAGTCCAGGCAACAGGCACAGGTAGTGCTCCTGAGGCAATTGGCCGGGTGCGTTTTTTGGGATGGTTTCGATCAGCTTCTGCATCCAGTATGTCATTAATGATATAAATACTACTGGATAACAGGCAGAAGATTAGGACGCCAGCGATTGACCGTAGAAGAGCTTCCGGGTTGCGTAACTGGCGGTCAAATACCAGGGCAGCAAGAACAAATGCATTCTTGGTCCATTGTTTGGGGCGCATTGTTTTGATGAGTGCTCGGATCATGGATTTAATATATCACAAGTCAGTGGAGCGATGGTAATTACATGGTGGAGAAAAATCGACTGGATATGTTGATGGTCGAACGCGGTTTGGCTGAAAGCCGGAGCCTGGCGCAGCGATTGGTGATGGCAGGTCAGGTTCGGGTGGATGGGCAGGTGGTAATCAAACCAGCTCAAAAAGTTGTGGAAACCGCAGAAATCACCATTGACCAGGGACCGCGTTATGTATCTCGCGGTGGTGAGAAGTTAGAAGGGGCGTTAATAGCTTTCAACATGCTGGATTTAACCGGCAAGATTTGTGTGGATGTTGGCGCATCGACCGGCGGTTTTACAGATTGTTTGCTGCAGCATGGCGCGCTAAAAGTGTATGCAATTGATGTTGGTTATGGTATTTTGCATTGGAAAATTCGCCAGGATCCGCGCGTTATTTCGATGGAACGAACCAATGCCCGCTTTGTTAACGGTTTTGAAGATGCCATTGATTTGATTACAGTGGATGCGTCATTCATCTCATTAAGAACCTTACTTCCAGTCATGCAAAAATGGCTTAAGGAAGGGCAGGGTGAGCTTGTCATGCTGATCAAACCTCAATTTGAGGCTGGAAGAAAAGATGCGGCCAAAGGGGAAGGGGTCATTCGCGATCCGATGGTACATCGCAAGGTGATCACTGAGGTTTTGGCTTTTGCGCAAGAGTCAGGTCTCAGCATTCAGGGATTAGTGCGTTCTCCTTTATATGGACCGAAAGGGAATACTGAATTCCTGGTGCATTTAGTGAATAAAAAAGACCAGGCAGTGGATATCACTGCGCTGGTCGATTCGGTAATTGAGCCGAATGAATTTGATGAAGCCGGCTAAATTACTGCCGGAACATTTCCTCGACATAGTCGGGAGCAGCTTCGCAAGCCGGGTCATCAAAATATTCGGATAGGGTTAGCCAATCCAATTTGCGTTCTTTCCAGGCACCGACGATTGCATTATAGGTGCATCCGGGACCGGCATTGTAATTTGCTACTGTTAACCTCCAGAGGTCAACATAATCAGCAACGTCACCGGCTTTGCGTTCGGTTACGTTCTGCACAATCTGTCCAACCTGAGAGCAGTTCGACTTGAGCACTTCTGCAAAAATCGGAATGCTGTTGAGCGCGCGTTCTTGATTGATTCCAACGGGGCAGCTTGCACAACTGGCGTTCACCTGCCTGACTAATGCACCGCGCAGCATTCGGCGGTTAGCCTCATCCATTCCCGTGTAACCAAAATTGCAGGCAGATTGAGAAAGAACTAAGGGGCAGAACTGATCAAAGAAACGGCGATTGTACATAAACAGCGCATCTACGCCCGTATCATTTAATTGACCAAATCCGCTTTCCAGAATATCGACAAAATAACCAGGCCAAAATTGGCTTTCTCGGGCAAATAGATTTTTGAGTAAAAAGGCTGGAATGCCTACATTCTGCCCGGCTTCAAATATTTTGGCATTATATTGGTTTTGCCATTCCACGATAACTGGGCGTGCTTTTTCCAGGCCGCACACATTTGCTGTTGAGAAAGTTTCCAGCCCGCCAAAAGGACAGTCACTGGCATCGACTGCTTTATTTTGAATCAGCATGGCAGCTAAGAAATAATAATTAATTTCTGTGTATAACTCATCAGCAGAAGTCGGGAAGGTTAAAACCTTAGGCAGCAGGAATGGAATTTCTGGCACACCCCAAATTTCAGCACAAGTAACGATGTCTGCGTCATATGCAGGGACAAAGGTCGGCTCAGCCAGAGGTTGGGGGGCAGGGGGAAGCGTGGCAGTTGGTGTAGCCTGTGTTTGGAAGGCTGCCGAATTCTGCGGATCGGCGTTTTCAGCAGAATTTTGCGGCTGGCCAAGAGTTTGTGCTTGCGATTCCTGGCTAACCAAGCGGTGGTTGGGTGGCGGCAGAATCTGGCTGTCTGCTTGGGGTTGGAGTAAAGTGGGCGACTGTGCTGGTTGAAATACCTTAAATCCAACCATTAATAGAAGCAGAGAAGCAGCAAACCCAAGGAATAGAATGGCTTTTGTTAGTCGCATAGCAATCGGGCACCTTTCGGTTTACATGGGATGAAAATCTCTCTCATTAATGGTTCAACCGATTTCTTCTTCTTCCGAATAAACATAAGCCCAACCGGTTCCTTTACAAACCGGGCAGACTTGATACACATAACCGTCTCGACATAGCCCCCCACTGGCTCCGTTGCAAAATGCACATTTTTTTGGTGCCTGTGCGACTAAAATGGTACCAATCCCTTTGCATACCGGACAAAGATCGTATAAATTTCCATCATGGCACCGTCCGCTACCATTGCCCGCGCAAAAAGCACAAGTTTCTGGCGCATAATGGATGAAGGGTTGGATTTTTCGGGCCATGATCTTTGTCCTCTAATCTGTTATTTCATTCCTGGGGTTCAACCGTTGTTTCAGCTTCTTTCATACATTCTAAGAAAGCTTCGACTACTTCTGGATTAAATTGCTTTCCGGATTCTTCTTTAATTTTTCCAATGGCATCCTGTTTGCTGATCGCTCCACGGTAAGCAAGGTCAGTGGTCATGACTGTGAAGGCTTCGGTTAAGGCAATGATTGAGGAAGCCAAAGGAATATCTTTTTTGGTAAGTTGGTCAGGGTATCCAGTGCCATCCCAATGCTCCTGGTGATGGTAAATCCAGGGAACAATTCGTGAAAAGGCAGTGATTTGCTTGACAATCTGTGCGCCGTAATAAGGGTGCATCTGGATCATTTTCCATTCCTGGTTGGTTAACGGTTTCACTTTGGTCAAAATTGCTTCCGGAATGGATATCTTTCCCACATCGTGCAATAATGCGGCCATTTCCAGGTATTCTAAATCCGATCCGGTCCAATTCATGTTCCGGCCAATCTGGACGGTTAATTTCGCTACACTTTCAGAGTGACCGACCATGAATCGGTCGCGTTGATCGATGGCAGCAACCAAGACGCGGGTCAATCCGAACATAGGAGACAGGCCACTGGTATTGGGTAAAGCAGGAGCGTTTAATGCCTGAGTAAAACCGGTGCGTCTTCGTTCTCCGATGGCAACTTCGAGTTCAACAGAGTTTTCATAAAAGTTAAGGAAATTTTCAACCCGTTCAAGGATGATTTTTAAGTTGCCATATTGCCCCGTTGTCCAATAGCCGGGAATTTGTTCGTACATCATGGCGGAGGCACGGGCAATTTCTGCCTGGGGAATTATCTTCTTACCATAGGAGGTTAATAGATCATGATACGCCAGCAAACGCGAGAAGCGTTCGTTTATACGAGCAATTTGTTTAATCAGCGTGGGATATTCACGAACTGTGTCTTCCAGGGATCGCATTTTATCGACGATGGTCTGCGTGGAGCTGCCATCTTCGTTATTTAGGTTCATAATCTCTTCGAGATTACGATCCCAAAGACCTTGTGCATCTTTCAGCGTGAGAACCTCGTTCCCAAATTGGACTGGTTCATCATTTTGAACCTGTCTTTCGATGTATGACATGGCTTTCTTTAACGAGGTGTAGGCAGAATCAATTTTTGCTTGTTCTTCGCGGCGCTTCTGCTCCTCGATTCGTTTTTCTTCTCGCAGGATTCGCATCTGGTTGAAAAATTCCATACCGCGAGGTGCCTTGGCCAGTAATCCCAACAAATATTGCTG
>JAJUJY010000021.1 GCA_029265085.1 Chloroflexota bacterium | reverse complement strand
GTCAATCCCATGCCAACCCCTATGAGAAAGACGATTGCTCCAAGGATGCCAAAGCTGTTTTCCAGCGGCTTCTTAAAAAATGGCTTTCCAAACAGACCCTGGCGTATGTTGCGCTTATAAAACAGTGAAACCAGATAATTAAAAGTGGCCCCTAAAGCAAAAAAGGAGATACCGGTGACGGCCAGGATCATGGCCGCGAATAAACCGGCAATCCCGAATGGGCCAATGGTGGTGATGCCGCTTAACCGAGCGCCAATTAATCCAATCGCTGCGAATAAAGCCAGCACTATTCCAACCATCCCGGCCAGTCCAAAAACGCGCACCGGGTTGTAGGATAGGACTGTCCAAACCATTGACTGCAGAAATACCAGGCCATCTCGAACAACACTGAGTTTTGACCGGCCAACTCGTTCGCTGTACGGAATGGGTACTTCGATCATTTTGATGCCTTCGTGGACTGCCCGGGTGCTCATCACCGGGGTCAGGTTCAATCCATCCGGTAATGGATAAACGGATGGCAAGACTTCGCGGCGAAATACGCGCATTCCACTGGCGCTGTCCGTGATACGTTCCCAACCTAAAAGGCTGAGCAAGCCGGCAAAGAAAACATTGCCAATTCGCCGGGTTATGGGCATCTGACTTTCAGCGCCAGCCATCCTTGAACCAATTACTATTTCGCCCCCATCTAAGGCGGCTTTACATAATTGCGGAAAATATTCGGGCGGGTAGGTGCCGTCCGCATCTAAAAAACCAATTAATTCGCCCGAAGCCTGTGAGAAGCCTGTTTTTAATGCACCGCCATAGCCCTTATTTTTTGTATGGACAACAACTTTGACCCCCGTAGTTTGATCCGCTATTTCTTGTGCAATCGAGGCGGTCCGGTCGCGAGAACCATCATCAACTACCAGGAGTTCAAGGCTGTCCACGCCAACCTGGGGCAGCGATTCTCGAATGGATAATACCCGGTTCATGATTTGGGCTATGCCCTGTTCTTCGTTATAAGCAGGAATCACAATGGATAAGGTGCACACAGTTCCATCTCCTCTAAAAATAAACAGTTTGGTTATGGCTTGGTTGGGAGTCTTTCTGGATTTCACGTATGACTTTGGCTGGCACACCTGCTACAACGGTATGGGCAGGAACATCACGGGTAACAACAGCGCCTGCAGCGACGACTGCTCCTTTCCCAATCCGCACTCCGTCTGTAATCACTGCACCTGCTCCCAACCAGACATCATCTTCGACCGTAATACCCTGAGCTGTGATACCTTGTTCAACGAAAGGCCGGTCTGGGTCATCCACAATATGATTGACTGCGAGCAATTGGGTGAATGGCGAGGTGTAAACCCTGTCGCCGATTACCACACCGCCTTGCCCGCGAATCACCGAATATTCTCCTATTAAGCTGTCTTTCCCAATCTTGATTCCGGAATGAGGAATCCCTCGAAAGTTGTATACATGTAAAACAGCACCATGCATCACTATGGTATTTTCACCAATCTCGATTCCATTGGGGCAGGCATGGAGATATACACCCTGGTCCAGGTAAGCCCCGTGATGGATCTGAATTCCGCTGGCGTAGCGCAGCCGAACATTTTGCTCAATGGCTGCCCACCCTTTCATTTTTAAAATCAGGCGATACGCTATTCCGCGCAAGATAATTCCAAAAATCGTTGGAACCCAGCCAATCAGAAAAAAAAGCGTCTGCTCAATGATGTAGCGGCCAACCCCATCTGCCTGCCGGCTGATATATAAACCAACCGACTGCAGTGCAGATGGCTTTTTGGAGGCTTTTATTTCTTGAGGAAAAGGAAGAGCTTGTTTCATTAATTTTTGTTGGTTCGCCTGGTTCTGGAACGCTCCGCCATTACGACATTTTTTTGTCGTAAGTTTTGCTGATATTTTTCCTTTCCTGGAGGAACCTTGCCGGGTGGGTTCCAGGTCTGGATTAGTGATCTCTCATAATTCGTAACAGACCATATTCTTGCGGATGTTTAATGATCTGCGTTGACTATCTTCGCCTTGACACCATAATGGGTGTGAATGCCGCGGCCATGTTGGAGACAAATTCCAGGTCTTCTTTTGAGAACCGGTCCACATTTGGATGCACCAGGGTAATAGAACCGAGAATTCCTTCCTGGGTGGTGAATGGGACACTTAAGGCTGAGCGCGATGACTTTTGCGAAAGTTCCCAGGGACGCTGCAGCCAACGGTGATCATCTACTGTGCTCTTGATCAGTGCCGGAATGTTGTTTTTGATGACCCAACCGGCTAATCCGTGCCGGTGAATTTCTGATAATTGCTCCATTGGGGGTTCGAGCAGTTTGCCTTCAAGTAGTTGGGCACCGGAGACGATATTTCCATCCGAATCCAGTAAGATGATGGTTCCGCTCATTGCACCGGTACCGTGAATGGATAATTGCAGGACTTGTGAGAGCGTCGAATGATCTTCTGGGGCTGCAGCAGAATTTTCCCGGGTGGATTCGAGTGCTACATTAAAAAGATCGCCAGCAATGGAAAGGCTATCCTGCTCCGGCAAGCCCGCTTCGATCCGGATCGCGGATGTCTTTTCGGCCAGCAGAATTAATCCGGAAGTAATCATATGTTCCATCATGAGATGGATGTCTTCAATTTGTTGAACATTCTCTGAAGGCACGCGGATTTCAAGAGAAACAATGCGTCCAAGTTTCCCGCCGTTGAACCCGGTAAAGCCAATGGTATATGCCCCAACCTCGTTGGATAATTCGACAGCCTTGATGATATTGGCTGAATTGCCGCTGGTTGAAATGGCCAGGACTACATCATTGGGGCGGATCAGGTTGCGAATTTGATCAGAAAATACATTGTCGTAGCCATTGTCATTTGCAAGAGCTGAGAAAATAGCCATATTATCCGAGAGGCCAATGACGCGGAACCCGGGCAAATCGGCATGGTAGGTGTTTTTAGCGAGATCACAAACAATATGGGATGCTGTGGATGCACTACCGCCGTTACCCATAACAAAAATTTGTTGTCCATTCAAGCGTGCCTGGTGAAGTATCTGAATCACCTGATCCAGTTTTTCAATGGGAAATTGCCCCAGGGTATGGACGAAAGTTGAAATGTAATTTTGGATATGTTCGATCATTGAACCTCCAGGCTTTTCGAGTGCCGTAAATATCCTTAGCGCCGGTAATTGAAAATTACTTTGGAGCCGTCTTGTTCCAATCGGATGGGTATTTCTCGCAATCCGTGAAGAGCATTGCGAATGGCTTCGCGCTTTTCGTAGGGGCTGTACAACAAAATGAATCCGCCGCCGCCTGCTCCGGTTACTTTCCCACCGATTGCGCCTGCCTTGCGGGCTGCCTGATAAATTTCTTCAATCTGCCCATTACTGATTCCGCTGGCAAGTTGTTTTTTGAGCTGCCAGGAATCGTGTAACAGCCGCCCGATCATGTCGACATTGCCTTTGATAAGTTCGTCTCGGGCAGTGTAGGTCATGTCTTTGATTTCGCAGAGGATCGAAGTGTGGTTTGAAATATTCGTTTTTTGTTCCGTCAAAATCGACTCTGCCTTGCGGGTTACCCCGGTAAAAAAGAGCATCAAGTTTTCATTAAGGTGAACTTTGACTGCCGGATCGAGCTGAATATTTTGATTGCACACATCCCCGTTGGGATCAAACTCAAAAAAGCGCAGCCCGCCATAGGCGGCAATAAATTGATCTTGTATCCCAATCGGTTTTTTTAAGGCGTCGATTTCAATCATGCAGGCCTCGCGGGCTAATTGCTCATGCGTGACACTCTGATTTAAGTAGGTGTACATAGCATGTAATGCCCCGACGGTTACCGTGCTTGAAGAACCTAAACCGGAACCGGCTGGAATATCGCCCATGGTGGTGATTTCTACCTGTTTTTGAATGCCGGTCAGTTTAAATGCCTCTCGGATCAGCTCATGTTGTATCTGGGCAACATCTTCGACCATTTCAGTGCGGGTATAGCCCACCCGAATCATGTCGTCAAAACGCTGTTTGATCGTGACAAAAATGTACTTGTCGATAGCCGTGCTAAGTACACACCCGCCTTCGGCAAGGTAAAACGAGGGGAAATCCGTTCCTCCTCCAAAAAAGCTAATCCGTAAAGGCGTTTGAACGATGATCAAGCGGCCATCTCCAGGGTTTTGAAATGATGAACAGTTTTTTCCATGCCTTCATGCAGATTGACTCGTGGTGACCAACCCAAAATGTTGCGCGCTTTGGCCGCATCTAAATAAATTCTGCGGGTCTCACCCAACTTGGCTGGGCCGTGGATGGGGCTTTTTGAATACTGTGTGATCGATTGCAAAGCCGAGAAAATCTGGTTGATATTGGTCGGCTCTGCGGAACCAAGATTGAATACATGGCTGGGTAAATTTGATTCGAGTGCCAATAAATTTGCCTGGGCACAATCTCCCGCATAAACAAAGTCTCGTTGTTGTTCACCATCCCCGTTGATTACTACCTGCTCACCCCGGATCATCTGTCCAGTAAAAATCGCGACAACACCGGCTTCACCGTGCGGGTCTTGCCGGGGGCCGTAAACATTGGGGTAACGGAATATGGTGTATTTGATGCCGTACATCTGCTCGTACATATAAAGGTACATTTCCATCATATATTTGGTGGCTCCGTACTGGCAGATTGGGCGGATCGGATGATTTTCATCACAAGGTAAATATTGGGGTTCGCCATATACGGTTCCGCCGGATGAACTGTATAAAATGTGCTTGACCCCATTTTTTCGGGCGCATTCCAATACATTTGCAGAACCGCGCACGTTCACATCGGCATCAAACATAGGGTCCGCAACCGAGCGGCGCACATCCATTTGCGCTGCGTGGTGGTTCACTGCATCTGGCTGCTCCGCGGCAAAAACATCTGCCAGTTCCGGGCTGCGGATATCCAGGTTATAAAAGACTGCTTTCGGATTAATGTTGCTTTTTCGCCCAGTGGATAAGTTATCCACTATGACTACCTGGTGACCTGCTGCTAAATAGGCATCCACAATATGTGATCCAATAAAACCTGCACCACCTGTTACCAGTACCTTCATGCTGTACCCTTTCTTTGTATCCACTTTGAAATTAATATGCCCCGCGCCGAGACAGCACAGCAGGGATGGTTTGCAGTAATAGCTGGAGATCCAGCCAGATATTCCAATTGCGAATGTAGTACATGTCCAGCCGGACGCGTTCTTGATAAGTAATATCGGACCGTCCGGATACCTGCCATTTGCCAGTGATTCCGGGTTTTACGGTGAGTAGATTAATGCCCCATTTTTGATATTCGCTGATTTCTTCCGGAGCTATCATTCGTGGACCTACGAGCGACATCTCATTGCGGAGAACATTGAATAATTGCGGTAGTTCATCCAGACTGGTACGGCGGAGGAGTTTGCCGACCCGTGTTACCCGGGGATCATCTTTTAGCTTGTGATTTTTCGCCAGTTCAGCCTGTAATTCCGGGTGTGATGCCAGGATTTCCGCGCCGTTAATATGCATGGTGCGGAATTTGAACGCATCAAACGATTTGCCGTTGACACCTAAAACCCGCCGGCGGTGAAAGATTGGCCCGGGCGAATCTAGTTTGATAGCGAGGGCTAAAATCAACCAGACTGGGCTCAATAAAATCACCCCAGGTATCGTCAGGCCGTAATCTAAAATTGCTTTCAAAGCGCTGTCCATACCAGTCAGGCGGACTTTATTTACTTCTACAAGGGGAACCCAGGCGAATTCACGAACTTGCAAACCGGTGGTGATGATTTCATATAAGCCAGAGGACATGCGCAATTTTGTGCCTTGTGAAACCCCATGCTGTTCAAAAATTTTGAGAACTTCTTCACGTGAAAGCGCAGAACTGGTCAAAATGAGTTCTTCAACCTGATGGTTTTTGATGATTTCATGTAATTCGTCCAGTGTGCCCAGGTTGTGGATCTTTTTTTCAACCGGTTTGTCCTTGGGAAGTTGGTTATCCACAAAGCCAATCAGGTTTAAACCGGAATTCCTTGTATCCTGTAATTGGTCAGCCATCATACGAGCTTCATCGTTGTAACCAACAATGACTGCTCGAGAAAGGTAAAACCCTAAGCCGCGCAGGTAATAGACAATCCGCCGCAAGGTGAAACGACCAATGGCAGTTAGAACAAAGGCAGAAAACCAGGCGATCAGGATCCACCCGCGGGCAAAGACGAACCTTGGTTCAAAAAAGCCAACTGCCACAATGGTGATCATGGCCAATGTGTTGGCCTGAAAAAGGCGGTTGTATTCGCGAGTACCGCCTAATAAATTATCCCGGCGGTATAACCCGCGCAGAATAAAAATGGCAATCCAGGTCGGTAAAATGGTTTTCACCAGGCCTTGATAATAAGTAACAGAAGCCAAAGCGGCTGGATCGAAAATCGAGAGTGGAAGTTCAAAGCGAATTAAGTAGGCTAAACGCAATCCCAAACCGATGTTGACAATGTCGCTAATCAATAAAACGATCGTGTAAGCAACCCATTCGATCCGGCGCATTTTTGCGCCTTCAACGCGTTTTGCGTCGGCTTCCTCTGGGTGGATTATTTTGGTGTCCGGCAGATAAATCGGTTTCATTTTCTCCTCGGGTTGATGACCTGGGATACGATCAAGCCTTTTCTTGGGCCTTTGAATATTTTGATTATTCAGGTTTAACTGCAACCGGAAATGCTGGCTGCTTTGAGCGATATCATTTCAAGAATTTTCCCGACTTGTTTTGCAAACTACCTTTAGTAACTCGTGAATTCAAGTATTTCAATAAATAAAAAAAACCAGCCATGTGGCCGGTTTCGCTATTGGCTCAGCGGAACTATTCAGCCTGACCTGAAATAGCGACCATACGATCGTTCCGCTTCAACGCCTCCACAGGAATAAATGTTTTCATCTGTTAAGAGTTCACTTCTGAATAATAACAATTAGGATAAACTTAGTCAATAAATATTGGTTTGATTATAAATATTTTCATAGGACTGAGTGATTTATAGGTTTTTTCTTATAATCAAATGAGCTACTTGATTTAAGAAGATAAAAATGATAGTATTTATCTTAAATTATGAGATGTTGATATCAGCTCAACCATCGTTGAATTCTCATTTTTACATTAATAAACATCATTGTATCTTGCATAATTGCTAAATATCTAGCATTCAAACAGGGAAGCGTTGACCTGGAGGGTAAAATGGTCGCTATTCTTACATGTGTAAGGACCCACCAGCGAGCTAATGGCGAAACCGGCCCATCAGGCCGGTTTTTATTTTGGAAAGTTTCAAATCATGCAGATAATTAGCGAAAATTGCTCCATTTGTCGTGATAAAGGAGGTTAACTGCAATCAATAAAATTTTCAGGCTATATCCTTTATTCAGAATTTTTTACCGGTTGATGAGGCCGCATTCTTTTCTTGTTATCCACTACATGTTACACAGCCTTTAAGAGGTACCCTATGAAAATCAAAAAATCAATCGTTCGGTTTTCGGGTTTATTGATGGTCTTGGGCTTGTTATTTACACTGGCCGTGCCAGTGTTTGCTCAAGACGTGGTTGGAACAACCATTTCCACAACAATGATTGGGAGTGGCAATTGGAAACAAACCTTCTCCTGGGATATTAAAAAGTCAGTTTCTCCTGCCAGTTGGGATTTGTTCAAAGGTGATGAAGGCACTTCCACCTTTACTGTGGGTGTTGTAAAGTCGCTCTTGCGGGAATCGGCTTTTATTAATGGCTCTGTTTGTGTGCAAAATACTGGATCCGTAGCAACAGACAGCCTGGCAATCAGTGTGGATTTGTTTGAGGGCGCTAATTTGGTCGCTAATCTAAATCTGGATGTGAGTAATAATCCAGTATTGGACCCTGGTGAGCGCGGTTGTTTCTCATACCGGTTTAACTTTACATCTGGCGCAGCTCAGGCTGGAAAAAGTTTTTCAGTGGTAGCGAATGCAACCATATTAAATGAAGTTAGCAATCCTGGTGTGCCAACAGGTTCTTCAGCAAATACCAGCGTTGTCTTTCCTGCTACCTCTGTTTCAGAGGGCGGCTCGATCACCGTCAATGATACCAATGGCATGAGCTGGTCCTTCAGTGACTCGGGCAGTGTATCTTATACGAAGACCTTTAGATGTGATGCGGATAAAGGGAAATATAATAACACGGCCACTATTGTAGAAAATGGGAAATCTTCTTCTGCTTCTGTAACGGTTAATTGTTATGACCTGGAAGTTTCCAAGACAGCAGAAACGGATTTCAAGCGTAAATTTAATTGGACTATCGATAAAGTGGGAGATCAGAGCAGTCTGCTGCTCTCTGCGGGACAATCCTTCCTGGTAAATTACCAGGTGACTGTCAATGCGACTTCTGTCGATAGCGATTTCATGGTGTCTGGTTCGATTGTGGTTCATAACCCAGCCCCAATGGCAGCGACAATTCTTCAGGTAGGTGATTTGATTTCACCGGATATCGCTGTAGCGGTGGATTGTGGGGTGAGCTTCCCGGCAACCATTCCAGCGGGCGGAACCCTGACCTGCTCTTACTCTTCCAGCCTGCCTGACAAAATGGAGCGATTAAACCGCGCAAAGGCGGCTTTGCAGAATAAGGCCTTTGACAAGAATGGTTTTGTAGCCAATATTGGCCAGACCAGCTTCAGCGCAACGGCTCCAGTCGTGTTTGGTAATCCCTCCGTTGTCGTTGACGAGTGCATTGAAGTAACCGATTCGTATATGGGTGTGTTGGGTACAGTTTGTGCCACTGATGCACTGCCCAAGACATTCAGTTACAGTATGATGGTTGGCCCGTATAATACGTGCGGTCTGTATGAGGTAAATAATATTGCTGCGTTTGTAACCAACGATATGGGTGCAACGGGGAGTGACAACTGGTTGGTTGTGGTTGATGTTCCGTGCCAAAAAGGTTGTACGTTAACCCCTGGTTACTGGAAGACCCATTCTTCCTCTGGACCAGCACCATATGATAATACATGGGCGTTGATTGGAGAGAATACGGCTTTCTTCTCCTCCGGCTATACCTGGTACAGTATGTTATGGGCTAATTCCTCTGGCGGGAATGCTTACATCATCCTGGCGCGGTCATTTATCGCTGCATCTTTGAATGTTTTGAACGGTGCAGATTCTGCCGCGGTGACTACAGAAATGAATCAAGCGGCAGCTTTATTAGCTTCATACACGCCTTCCTCGTCACTCTCACGTTCTGTGCGGGCAAACTTCATCAGCCTGGCCGGTGTACTGGACAACTACAACAATGGATTGGTTGGTCCGGGACATTGTTCGGAATAGAGTGTAATTCGGCAAATGTCTTGTACATGTAACTTTTCGCCTTCCGGGGAAAAACCGGAAGGCGAATTTATTTCAAGCTGTGGGGGAAAAGGCTTAAGCTTGCCAGGCAGTTTTCCATGGGAAAAATTCCGGGGTTTTCCTGAGTGCAGTCAAGATTTCTTTCCCTTGCGGGAGGTAATATTTTACAGTACCTGGAAATTCTTCTTTTTCTCGATTAAAGATTTGAATCACTCCAAATAGCTTTGCGAATCGAAAAGAATAGGCATGCATAAGCTAATATAAGTTGATCAAGACTTCCGTTCCAAATCGCGAATCTCTCAGGCTTTTAAGCAATGGAAGAATGTCTTTCCTCCAAACCGTCACTTATCTGGGAGCCCAGCCTATTAGCGCAAGCGGATCAAATGCCCAATCCATCCAATCGTTATACCGCAGTGGAAAACCAATCACCGTGCTTACTTTATCTGCCAGCAGCGGGTTGACAACCTGGGTGGCACAGCATTTATTTCATCCCTTGGAGTTAAAACAACACCACCTCCGATCATCTTTTGGAGGTGGTGTTTCAAAAAAGGCTGGTTTATGGCTGAATGGTTTGACCAACTTTGATATCGTAATAATGTTCTCCGAATGCCTGGCGGAACAGCTCAATTTGTTCAGGTTTGCTGTCATGCGGAGAGAGCGCAGCGAATTGGAATAGGTGCTCCTGCATATATTGCACTCCTTGAGCAACCTGGGCATTGGTTGCGGCAACATAATGCAACCCACCGATTATGCCGATCACAGGCACTTGGTAGACCGATTCAACTTGCTCAGTAATTTGTTCCAGACCTGGATGGCCGCAGCTGGTAATGATGACCAGGCCGCGATTTTCAAGATTAATTACCAATGCATGTTCTGCTTGCCAGCCGCTCAGAATTGAAAAGGGAAATAATTCCTGGAAGATAAACGTTCCAGAAGTTCCAACGCCAGGGGCAATGATTTGAGGATCCTCTGCAACAATTGGATTGCCCCCAGGAATATTTAATGCGCGGGGGAGAAAAATGGCTTTCGTTGAAAAATCAACCGGCTCACGTGTAAATGAAAACGTGTTCTTGAAAAATGCATTGTATCCGCCAACATGATCGGGATGTTTGTGGGAAAGCATAATTGCATTCAACGATTGCGGATCTAGCCCGAGGGCTTTCAAATTCTTCTCAACCGCATAATCTTGTCCAAAACCAGCGTCCAGTAATATGGTAGCCTGGTCGGTTTCAATCCAGTACGACACACCGTGCCCTATTTCAAATCCAGGTAAACCGTCTGCCTCAAATAAGGGAGTGACTTTTAGCGATTGGGTCGTATCCAGCGTCAAGGTACTTAAACTGCGAGATTTTTCATCCTCTAATCTGGCGTTTAATTGAATCCTACCGATACCCCAGGCTGCCCCAGCGATGATCAGGATTGCAATCACTGCAAATAAGAAAACAGTAAAAATATTTTTCATTCCAACCTCATGCATAATTTGATTTATTATTTATAAGCCAGGCTCACGAAAATCTCCCTAACCGAAAGTATAGTGTTAAGTATGGGAACTGGAATCGAGCGTGATTTTTTTTGGATTTCGTAAAACCGGGTAAAATAGTCAGGACTTCTCACGCACACGAGGAAAGATGCCGCACTATCCAAAATTAATAGGGGACAAATGTTTTTTGTCCCCTGTATCTACTGAAGATGCAGAGAAATGGGCTGCCTGGCTAAATGACCTGGATGTCGCCATCCCCCTGGGCGATGAAGCATATACCCTGACCACATTGGAAAATGAACAGGAATCCATTGCTGAAATTATAAAAAAACAGTGGAAAGTTTTCTCGATTTGTGACCGAGAAACCAATCAGGCCATTGGACGGATTATGTTGTTCAGCATAAATCAGGTTGACCGGTCGGCGATGGCAGGAATTTTGATTGGCGAGAAATCCTATTGGGGGAAAGGATATGGACAGGATGCTATGCGCCTGATTTTGGATTACGGCTTTAATTTACTGAATCTCAATAGTATTATGTTGGGCGTGTTCGCATTTAATGAACGTGCGATCCAGGCGTATAAAAGGGTTGGCTTCAAAGAAATTGGCCGCAGAAGGCAGGCCAGAATTATTGCTGGGAAAATGTACGATGTGATTCTTATGGATATTCTGGCTGAAGAATTCATGTCGCCATTCGTAAGCCGGTTGATGGATGAATAAATAGAGTGTCAAAATAATATTTTCTTTTTCTGCGAAACTATAATCTAATCCTATGAAAACGAATGATCTATCCGTAAGCGCTTCGAAACGAGAAATTCATATATACCACTTGCTGGCCCTGGCAGCTTTTGAATCATTATTTGTGATTTTATGGCTATTTTTAATTCCTTCTGAAAAAGAGAGTTCTTTTATTTTCGGTTTATCGAAAATTCGCTTAATGTTTGTTGGAACGGTTGGGTTTTTATTTATAGGACTAACAGCATCTGCTTTGATTTTGCGAAAAAATGAATCTTTTACCCAGGTGCTTTATAAAAAATTGGATACCTGGTTAATTAATTACAAATGGTTAACGGGAACCATTATTTCTTGGATTTTAATGATTTTAGGATTTATTTATATTGTTTGGTTTTGTTTGTTGAGGTTGCCAAATGATATTGATCTTGCGAATCGGCTGGCTCCAACATCTTTTTCAATGTTATATTCCGTTGTTTCCCGGTTATTGCCTGTGCTGATTTGGGGAATCATTGGTTCTATTAAGTTGGTTATCTGGTTAATTTTGCGATATTGGCAATATTTATGTCAAAAAAGCTTTTGGAAAATCTTGGATATTATTTACCCCGCTGCGACATTCCTGACTATTTTTTTGACACTATTCCATTGGGGAATTCTTGTTTTTCAAGTGCGTTTGTTTGTCAATATTCCCGGTTGGTATTGGGAAATTAAACCTAAGGTTTTCTCAATCAGAGATATTGTCATTTTTATATTCTTAATCGCGATCACTGCTGCAGGTTTATGGAGTCTTCGTTCTTCTCGATTATTTCTTGTCCAATTGGGACTGATTTATCTGCTAGGGGTTGGGTTGCAAATTGGTTTTGGCTATGTCGAGGGGGCGGGGCTTGAATCCTTAAAAACAAAATTTTTCTCACGCTATCATAGTGCATATGCTCTTAAGGCCGCTGAAAATAACTTAAGTGTGATAGAAAATATCCGCAATTACGAGCAAATTTATGGGGATTCAATGTTTCCTCGGACCAAACCGCCTGGCTTAATGGCTTTTTATATTGGCCTGGAACGTTTGGTGAATGGGGGGCATCCGGAATTCAGCACAGAAGTTCGTTATCAGCGGTTAACAAATTTTATCACCTGGACGTTTCCATTTATCTCGTTTTTGATTATTTTTGTGTTGACCTTCTTTGCCGCAAGGGTATTAAGTGAGCAGGCAGGCTTCCTCATTGGCAAAATTTCTGGCTTGTTTTACACCTTAGCTCCCAATATATTACTGGTCGTTTTATTTATGGATCAGGCAATTTACCCAGTTTTGTTTTTATCCCTGATAATTTTTGTGATTGTAGTACTCCGGAACCAATCGCTTCCTTTGGCCTTTCTATTAGGATTTACCTTATACCTGTCGATATTTTTTACATTCACTGCTCTGCCGATTCTGGTTTTTGTAGGTATATATGGCGGGTTTGATTATTGGGCTAATCGCCAGGAATATAATTTTTGGCGAAGAGTGCAATTTTTCGGCATGATTGGCCTGGGTGTGATTACGGCTTATTTTGTTTTTTATTTTGCGTTAAATTACGATTTTGTCACCCGTTTTCAAAAGACGGTTGAAATTAATCGCAATTTTGATTTCTATTTAAGAATTGGGTTACAGCCTCCAACGGCGCCTGTTCCATTGGCTGAACGGATTAATCAAACTGTGAAAGCAGGGGTATTAAACCTTATAGAATTTTCAACAACAATTGGTTTTCCCATAATCAGCTTATTCCTCGTCCAGGCAGCTCGAACTTTGTGGCGCTGTCTTCGAATGCGAGTTTCGCAATCCGATATAATACTAGGGTCTTGGTTAATGACATTTATTTTATTAAACCTGGCAGGTACAACCCAGGGCGAAGTTGGAAGGTTGTGGATGTTTTGGGTGCCAATGATAGTTATATTAGCTGCCAGAGAATTAATCCAAATTAAACAAAGGCGTTCCTGGTATTTGACAGCAATCGTTTTTTTGCAAATTATGACTGTTTTCCTGACCTATCATTTTCAAGATTTGCAAATGTGAAATTGTTATCAGAAAGGTTGATATGGGTAATAAGAAATTATCTCGAGGGTTAATCATTTTTTTGGTATTGATAGTTTCAATATCGGTAAGAATTTATGCGGCTAATACCATTCAAATAGATTTTGATGAACCAGTATATTTGAACACCGCTTTAGAATACACAAAATATATCAGAGAGGGGAAATTAAGCTGGTTGGCTTGGAATACCAAAAATTTTGAGCATCCCTCTCTTTACAAAATCGTGTATGGCGTTGCTTTGCTTGGGCAAGATCCGATTGATAAGCTATTTGAAAAAGATATTCGCCGGCTTGCGCCAATTCAAGAAAGTGACGGCCGTCCCTGGATTTTGGTGGGGCGTTATTTGTCTGTGTTTTTCAGCTCAATTGCTATTTTTGTTTTGGCACTAATCAATCCTTTGGCTGGATTCTTTTTAGCTGTGGATACTTTGAGTATCAAATATACCAGCGTGGTTTACCTTGAAGCTCTACCTTTGTTATCAAGTTTAATTGCAGCCCTTTGTTATTTGAAATGGATCGATGGCGCTGCGAAAGCCCAGAAAAAGTATAATAACCTGTGGTTATTCGGTTCGGCTGCAGCACTTGGCATAACTGCAGCTTCTAAATATGTGTATTGCGTGGTCGGTCTGGCGATCTTAGCGCATTTTCTATGGATGCTAGTTCAAAAGAAAATTAACACCCGGAATATATATGTGATGCTGTTATGGGGCGTGACAGCTTTGATCGCATTTTTTATGTTCAATCCATATCTCTGGCCTCATCCTGTGGAACGTTTGGTTCAGTCCCTTACCTTTCACATGAAATACCCGAGCTCAAATTCTGTTAAGTCTTATCACTATCCATTCTGGCAGCCATTGATTTGGTTTTCCGCGCCATTTTCAACCTTTTTCCCGGCAACTCGCGCTGCTTTTCTTTTGCGAATTGATTTGTTCATCACAATTTTTGCATTAATAGGGCTGCCACGCCTTTATAAAAAACAAATTTTTTATTTTTTGTGGCTGGTAATTGGATTGGTTGTTTTGTTGTTTTGGCCTACGAAATGGCCTCAATACACATTAATTATTTTGGTTCCCTACTGTTTGTCTGCTTCACAGGGTGTGGTTGAAGTCGTGGAGAAAGCAAAGAACCTTTTTTTAAAGCGAACATCTCGCAATGGGGAAAATTAAAAAATGAAAACCTTACAAAAAATTGTAGGTCATCCATTGGGTTATCCTTTTCTTTTACTGCTTGTTGGGGCAGCAAGTTACTTAATGCAATTAAAGGGGATGGGTTTTTACTGGGATGATTGGCAAGCTGTGTTTTTATGGAAAATCAATGATCCACAAATAACCTCTGCATATTTTTTGTATGACCGCCCATTTTCTGCCTGGACCTATAATATGCTCTTCCCCTGGTTCTCTATGAATCCAGCTATGTGGCAGATTTTGACATTATTGGCGCGTTGGGGTGCCGTACTATTTTTTGTCGCTGCGTTATTGCTGCTTTGGCCAAAACGGAAATGGCAAATCCAATGGGCGGGAATTTTCTTATTGGTATATCCATCCTTCATGCTCCAATCAGTGTCTGTTGCTTTTAACCAGCACTTTATTACCATGCTTTTATATTGTTCATCCTTATGGTTGATGGGTAAAGCAGTGACTCATAAACGCCATGCTTGGGTTTTCATACCGTTGGCTGTGGCAGCAACACTTGGGCATTTGTTTACGATGGAATACTTTATTGGGCTTGAAGCTTTTCGCCTGGCGTACCTGTATTTCTTGATCCGTAAGGATGAAATTAATGTCAAAGCTGCCTTGGGGAAAGTGTTCTTGACCTGGCTGCCGTTTGGCCTCTGCCTCGGCAGCTTCATATATTGGCGGTTACTGATCTATCCTGCGCAGGTCCCAGATATTTTGCCAAATGACCCGGTATTGTTAAAGGAAATTCTTCAAAAACCTTTAATTGGGTTGTTAGATTTAGCCACGCGGGTTATTCAAGATATCCTTTACTTATTTGTTAATAGTTGGGCGGATACAGTTGCTGTTGAACGGATTAACTTCCTGGCAAAAGCGAATTTATTTTCCTGGGCAATTGGGATCATTATTGCTTTAATCGCCGCGGGTTGGTTATTACTATCGAACAAAATTATTTCTTCGGATAATCATGAGGATCATTTTTATTCTCACGGAAGTATATTAAGTCTTGTTGCAATATTGTTAGGCGGTTTACCAGTATGGGTAATTGGCAGGCAAATGTCGGAAGGGGGGTGGTCGGTGCGTTTTTCGCTTGCCCCGATGTTTGGAGCGACAATTTTCGCTGTCATTCTCATCGATTGGTTATTAAGAACACAAAAACAAAAATATGTGTTTTTAGCAGTATTGGCCGGTTTAGCGGTGGCTGTTCAAATTCAAACAGTAAATAAGTATCGATTGGACTGGGATAACCAACGCAATTTCTTTTGGCAGCTTTCCTGGCGCGCACCAGAAATTAAACCTGGAACAGCTATTTTTGGTTCTGGTATTCCCAGTGGAAAATTATCCGATTATGCTACAGGATTCGGTTTGAATGTGCTGTATGGTAAAAATCTATCCAGCCCGGTCGTACCTTATTGGTTTTTAACTTTGAGAAATGAGGGCTATTCGTTTTATAAATTGGAACCGGGGTATGAGATCTCGTACAAATTCCGCAATATACAATTCACAGGGTCTACCTCAGAAGCTTTTTCATTATCGTTTCAACCGGCAAGTGGTTGTCTGCGGGTTCTAGATCCTGTATATCTGCTGGATCCTCTTCTCAAATCAAGTGCACGCAGTTTGTTTTTGACTACCAATCTATCAACAATTAATTCTAGTTCTCAAATCCAGCCTGATAAGGCCGTTTTTGGAAAAGAACCATCGCATGGTTGGTGTTATTATTTCCAAAAAGCGGATCTAGCCAGGCAGCAATCGCAATGGCAAGAAGTCATCCAATTTATGAACGAAGCTCAAGGTCAAAACTATTCGCCAATGACGGCTGGCGAATTATTGCCTTTATTGGATGCCTACGTGAATACCGGTGCATGGGAACAGGCGGTGAATACTGTTACCAGAATGCAAGAAATATCTGAAGAAATCAATCCATTTGTTTGCGCTCAATTAGAACGGTATGAAGGATTAGAAGGGGTTCAAATTTCAAAGGAATTTGGAGATAAAGTGAAAGCTTCTGCATTATGTGATCTTGTTGAGTCTGTAACACCGTAAATTTTTGCGAAATCACAAAATAACCGCCACCTGATTTGAGCAGATGGCGGTTTTTGATTATCCGGGTATTTGGGATTTTAACCATATCCCGGGCAGCATACTGATCTTTTTCAGCCCGCTGAGGTGTGCACGGCGCGAAAACACATCATAATCATGTTTTTCGATGTCATCTAATATCCCGCGATAAAATGTGGCTGCTGCGGCTACTGCTAACCTGCCGTGCGGAGAAAGCATGGCTATTCCAGGCCAGGCTTCTGCATAAATCTGGCGAGTACGATCAATTTGAAACCGCATAAAATTGCGCCAGTTACGGTTAACAAGTCCCTGAGCAAGCTGTTCTTCGGATATCTGAAACTGCGCCAATTCTACCTGTGGAAGATACAAGCGTCCATTTGCCCAATCTTCACCAATGTCCCGCAGAATATTGGTCATTTGAAGAGCTACACCCAGTTTGACCGCGTAAGGAATAGCGGCATCACTTTCGTAACCAACAATATGCATGTACATCAGCCCTACGGTAGAGGCTACACCGTAACAATAAACAGCCAGCTCTTCAAATGTTTCATACCGGCTTTGAACCAGATCTCGTTCAACTCCTTCAATTAATTGTTCGGCATAACGGCGGGGAATATGAAAGCGGTGACAGGTGTCCGCCCAGGCGAGAATAACCGGATCATTCTCGGTTGTGTTAAGATTCAGTGATTTTTGTTTCCATGCATTTAACTTGACCAGGGTATTTCCAGTGCTGCGGTCTACAATGTCGTCAGAGGTGCGGCAGTATGCATATAATGCATGAATTGCCCCGCGGATGTTCGGTTCTAATATTTGGGCTGCCATCGAAAAGGTTTTGCTGTGTTGTTTCGTCAGGTTGGCACAGTGCAGATATGCTGACTGGATCATTCCAGGATGGATTTCCAGGCTGCCCTTTTTTAAGCTGACAGCCGGATTGGCTTCAGCAACGAGATGGAGTAATTGGGTTTCCCATTGATTGGCAATGATTGTCATGGCAGGCTCCTGGAATTGTCTTGGGTAACAGCTATTCAATAGATAAAATGGGATAGGTGTTGTCTAAATTATATAAAAAAAGCTGTCTCGTACAAGCTTTAGCGCAAGATTGTAGAATTAAAGATTGTACAAGCCGGGTATGATCAGTTATTAATGAAAAACACCTTGTAACTATTTTCGTTTTGGTATAGTAATATTTATAAGGATATTCAAAACCATTTCTTTGGATGGCCCTATGTTACCTTTATCCCCTAATGCAAAATCCGCCTTATTGGTTGTGGATATGCAAGAATTTTTTTTCACCAAACCGGATAGGTGTAAATATCTTGATCATGTTGTGGTAAAAATAAATTCCTTGATCCAGGCTTTTGACGAGGTTCATTGCCCGGTCTTTCATGTCATTTCTGCATATCAATCCGACGGTAGCGATTGGGATTTGAAAATGCAGGCTGCAGGCAGCCCTGAATTAATCATCAACAGCCCAGAGGCTGCTATATTGCCAAGGATCATGGTAAAGCCCAATCATTACCATCTGCGGAAAACTCGATATTCCGCTTTTTTCAAAACCAATCTGGCTGAACAACTTCAGCAATTAAAAATTCAGCGGGTTTTTGTGGTTGGAGCGTATACCCATTACTGTGTCAATGCGACGGTTTTTGATGCCTATGCTCATGACTTTGTTCCCGGACTACTCACTGATGCGGTAATTTCTCATTTGGAAGATGAAGCCGCGTTGATGATTGAGCGGATGGTTCGCAATGGCTATCATGTGATGAGCACAACAGATTGTTTGGCCAGTTTACTATCCACCGCTTGAAATGCTAAATCTTTGCAGGACGGCTAGAATTCGGGCAGGAATTTCCGGATTCGCTAGATCGTTCTTCTGAGTCACCATGTCTGTGAAGTTACAGGCCATGATTTCTTCTGGTTGAACAATATAGCTGGTATTTCTGCCGATCTGTTCGTAAAAACCTTCCATTTCTTCTGGTTCTAACAGGATCAAGTCATTGTTTTTTATGGTGCTATGCCATTTGCCGTTGATGTATTCAATTACCATCCAGCGGGCGGCCAGGTATTCAAAATGGGCTTTCTGTGTGCTTTCATCATAAATTGCTGGTTCCGCATACAAAATGGGGATTACCTGGCATGTTTGCCCGGTAAATTGAATTTGAATGGCATGCTGGTTTTTGGGTGAATCTGGATTGGTGATTAATCGCTGGCGGTATGCAGGTGGCAGTTCAATCTCCCCACAGGGTCGAAATCCAATGATGGCGTATAGTTGATCCCTTATGTTGGGGTTATACCTGCTGAGGATATGAAAGAATTCATGGATCAGCAGCTCTTTTAAATTGATCAAATCCCGATCCAGGCGGTGCTGCGGAAGCAGAACCGCATTTCCTCGCGTATAGGTTCCACCGCCTTCTTCTTCGCCAGTGGTTTTAACAAGCCATATTTCCGCTGGCAGCGGTAGGTGAAATAGCGAGATATCAGCTTGCATGAGTGCCATGACCCGGTTCAATTTTTCGAGATCATCTTGCGACCACTCAAGGACATGCATTTTTAGAAATGCCAGGAAAGTCTCCTGGTCAACTGGACCAGATACATGCAAGCGTGCTGAACGGTCAAAAGGGCTGAGTTGGGTGATAAATTCATCGGCAGTCTGGATGATTTGCTGTCCTTTGACCTGATTTGCAAATTTGATGATTGTTTGTTGGGTTAATTGAAAATCCATTGTTTATTTATCCGGCGGAATTGGTGAGGAACTGGCTATAATTATACACATGCCGATTCGTTACCTCAGCACATCCAAAGTTGCCCAATTGGCTGGCTGCCATCCGAACACCGTTCGTCTATATGAAGAATGGGGTTTGCTGCAGCCTGTTCCGCGCAGCCGGAATGGTTACCGGCAATATTCAGCGGCGCATGTGTCCCAAATGCAGCTGGCGCGGACCGCGCTCCATACCGAGTGGCCTGGAAAAGCAATTCGCAGGTCTTCTACTGCTCTGGTCAAGCAAGCTGCGGGGGGGGATTTGGGCGGAGCCTTGGAATCTGCATACCGGCATTTGGCATTAGTGCGGGCGGAACTGGCACAGGCAGAATCGGCAGTGCAGCTATTAGAACGGTGGGTCAAGGGCGCACCAACGGATGCCACTACGGAACTGCTGCAAATCAAAGATGCAGCCAAATTGTTGGGGTTAAGTGTTGATATCTTGCGAAACTGGGAGCGCAATGGGCTAGTTGATGCTCCACGCGATCCCAATAATCGCTATCGGTTATACGGAAAAACGGAACTGGCCAGATTGCGCGTGATTCGGATGCTGCGAAATGCGGGGTACTCACCCATGGCCATTTTACGTATGTTAACTCAATTGGATGAGGGAAAACCCGTGGATGTCCGTAAGGCGCTGGATACTCCGCGAGAAGATGAAGATGTGTACACAGCTGCGGATCGCTGGTTGACGACCCTGGCGGACCAGGAACAGCGGGCATTAAAGATGATTGCCATATTGGAAGAACGTATTCGCAATGAGGGCGATTGAAGTAGCCTGCCCATTTTTTAAATGGACTTAACGAATCCTATTCGACTGGTATCCGGTCCATCCAGCGCATAAACCGGTTGGTTTCTGCCAGATCATTCCAGAAAAGGGCAGCCAGGTCAGCATGATGCCAGCCGCGCACAATATGTACATCAACTGGCCCTGTTTGTGCTTGCCGCAGGCGTTCTGCAAAGTTATTGGTGTTTTGAATATCCACCAAATGATCGCGATTTCCGTGGAGCAGCAGTGAATGGATTTTCCCGTTACCGGAAACGTGCCGGATAGGATCGGCTTTTTTCCAATTCTCTGTATTTACGGTGAAATCCTGAATCATTTCCTGTAACGCGGGATCGGTGCAGGCGGAAAAATCCAGGGGGCCGCTGAGTGAGAAATAACCACGAATGAGTGAATGATATTCTTCCGGCAAGGGCAGTACTTCCCGGTCAAATGCCAGCAAGCTGCTTAAATGGGCTCCGGCCGATTGTCCCCCAATGATCATCCCTTTAAATTGAATTTTTCGTGAGCGGAATGTTTTCACCCCGGTAATAAAACTGGCAATAGCATCTTCGACTTGAGCTGGATAACGGTGTTCCGGGGTCAGGCGATAGCCGCCTAAAATGGTTGGGTATCCTAACCGGGCAAAGAAATTACCTACAAATTGAAAATAGCGTGGGGCGCCATTTTTCCACCCGCCGCCGTAAAGGAAATATATTATCCAGTCACGTTTTGGTGCTTTGTGAATTGGATAAAACAACAATACGTACTGCTGTGAGTGGCCGCCAAAGCGCACTCTCTCCTGACGGATTTCACTGCCGGTGATGATTTCTCCGGCAGCCCGAAATGCATATGGGACAAGCCGAATATATTCTTCTAATTTCCACTTGAGTTCAACGGGCGGCTGCATATTAAGAAAGAACTATAACATGTTTTGGGTGTTCATGGCAATTCTTTGGCGAAAATTGTTTGAATAGGAATGTGTTTTGGCCCACGTAGATCACCCGATTGTGATGTTGTTTAACTTTGTGAATGAAAGCCTGGCCGAGGTAAACGGTTAAATTCCTCAAAGAATACCTGGCGGTCTTCGCTGTTTTGGATCGCTTTTCCATGAACAAGCGCCTCAGCATAATATTTCTGGTGCAGGTCTGCGTCACCGGAAATTGCGGCTGCAAAGGACATTTCTGCCAGGGCAAAGGCTTTGTCCCAGTCTTCCACAGGATTATTTTGAACAAAATCTAAACAGCTCTGTGCATAATGGATGGCAAGGGCACTATGGCCTAAAAGCGAGTGAACATGAGCAAGCGTCATCTCTGCGCGTGCGTTATGGATCGGCTGTCCAACCATGGACCAGTGATATGCGGCGGCGTAGGCTTGGTAAAGCATTTGCCGGTTATCCTCAGGACTCCTTTCTGCTTTTGAAACAAAGTCCCAGGCACTATTATTGCACTCTACCGCAAACCAGCGGTGCATCTGTTGGATCGTTTCGTGTGTAGGAGCATCCATAATATCATCTCCAGGTTAATCTAAATAATTAATACGATTATAACGAGCAATATAGTTTGATTCAAATTACTTAAAAAAACAGAGAGACTGTGTTGTACGGTCTCTCTGATCGATGGTTTTTCAAAAATTAGTTTATTCTTTGGGGCTTAGCTTTTTCGCCAAGCGGTCCACAAAGCGCGATTGGTCAATAATAAATCGCTCATGCTCGCCCTCGGCGATCTTCTCTACTTCATCCCAGGCTTCAACCTTGAAGACTAAACGGCGGCCGTCAACGGTCAATAATTCGGCACGGAAACGGACCTGCATGCCAACCGGTGTGGCTGCCAGATGGCGCACATTGACCAAGGTTCCAACGCTGCTTTGACCTTCGTTCAAGAAGGGTAAGATACCGGTATGCGCGGTGCGCTCGAGATAACCGATCATTTTGGGGGTGCTCAAAACGGGGGGCAGCGTTTCGCCGCCGGAAGCACGGGCGGTATCGCTTTCTTCTACCATCATTGTAAACTCATTCACCAAACCTGGTTCAATTGCCATCCTCTAACTCCTCGAATAATTAAATTGCTGCTTGATTGTAAACGATGTTTACGAAGTTGGCATAACTATTTGGTCTGTTTATGACCTTAGGAATTGGTCAATCCAGCCTAATAACTGTTTTTGATTGCGGTAAAAATCCCAATATGGAGGGGAAACGAAGATTTTTTCACCGCTTTCCATGATGACACAAACCTGATCAGCAGATTCCTCTGAATCGTTTGGCCTGATCAATAAGACCCCTGATATACGGTTAAACGGGCGCACCAATTTTTGTTTTTTCAGGATGGTTTTCCGTTCAACCGAAAAAAGATTCGCCTGGCGGTCCAGGGTAATGGTTAATTCCTGGCTAAAGAAAAGGAGAAGCCCCGCACCAGCCCCAAAAAAGATCAGGCTTAAAAGAAAGGCCAGCCCATTAAATAGGCCTTTTACCAGCAGTGTCAACAATAGCAGCACCCCAACCAGGCTGAAGGCAGCGGAAAAGATCCACATCAAGGCAGGTTTATGGTGGATAATCATTTGCTGGCGAGTGTGCTTAATGATTTGCATATTTCTTGCTCCGTACGGGAGGAAATATGATGAAATCCGAAATTAAAAACATTTCCTCCCTGATCTTCTAATTGTATCGCATCCTGCCATTGTGAACCAATGTTTACGGTTCGCTGTCAATGCAAAGCCGGTCTTGCGTGCTGGATTGGATCGGCTGAGAAGGAATGAGTCCTTGCGCAGACATTGTAGAAATTGCCTGACAGGCAAGCTGCCGTAAATAAGGGTCATCCTCGATTTTGTTGACGATCGTCAAAAAGGATTCCACCTCTCCGACCTGAGCATACCCCTGCAAGAAGGGCAGCCATTCAACCCGGTCTTTGGGCTCCAGGTTGCTTTGTGCAGCAGTCTCAGCCAGGGTGATTACCTCTTGCCAGTCTTCTTGTTGCACTGCCAGTTCGGCTTGCTGGTAGAAATAACACCAACCGTGTTCCGGTTCAGCCCCAAATGGCACAAATGGAGGTGTGACTGGTTTTGAACTATCATCAATATTTTGAATATCTGAATAGGGGGCGGTGAGTATGATGGCGGGATGATCACCCAGCGAGGTGCGCGGCCAGCGGGAATCCATGACATGCACACAGGAAGAAAGACCGGGTTGGCTCATGACCAACACCTGATCATAATTTGTTAAGGATATATGGCTGCGGTAACGGGTTTCTTCATTTTCGCGTCCTGCCCAAACACCGCCTACCTTGTCGTTTAATAATGAAAATGCAAAGACTGGATATTCTACCGGTGTGCTTTTCTTCTGGTCCTGCTTATAGATCAGATTCGCCGGCCCCCAGACAATATCGATATCTTCACCATAATTAATCGTTGGATAATTGACTGCCAGGGTTGTGCCTGGGCGCAATCCGGGAATTCGCCAGGATACCTGCCACCAAAAATCTCGAATGATCTTTTCTTCGTACGCAGCCCGCGCGGCATTGGCGTAATGTGTCATTACGGCAAAACCAACCAACAGTGCGATCAAACCGGTGCGAACTGGTTGGCTGCGAATCAGGTAAACTATCCCAATGACCATGACCACGCCGGCTAGCGAAGCGGGCAAAGCATAATGAGAATAAGCCTCGAATACCACATACCGATTGGCTAAAATAACAGGAATCACTCCTAGAAATACACCAAGCGCTCCAATGACAATCGCTTCAATTGTCCATTTTTCAGTTTCATGATCTTGTGGTTCTGTTTTTTCTTCCGAAAATCCCTGCCGATATACGGCCAGTAATACCAGGATGATACATATTGTCAGCAGCAGGCCCGCCAATACTTCCATCGGAGTCAGGCTGAATGCATTCCGATAAAATGGAGCAGCCCAGGCTGTAAGTGAAACGTTGAATGAGCTTTGCAGCCAGCGGCCAAACCAGAGAGCGCTTGTGTTGAAGGGATCTCTTAGCAAGCGCCCAAGCTGCAAAGAAATATCGGTATCAGAGCGGACATTATTGAAGAAAAAGATACGCCAAAACAGATAACCGAGTGGTATCAGCGCATTCACTGCCCAGACGCGCAATGTCTGGACGGACTGTTTGATGAATGAAATCCCAGGATCTTTTCTGCTCACCAATAAATAGACGCAAAGTAACCTGAAAGCTTCCATGCCGATGGCATAATCTACCAGGCCAATATACACCCAGCCGGTAAGGATTGCGCCAATAATTGCGGCAATTTTCCAGCCTCGTTGGGTAGCCAGGATGGCCTGGAGTGTCAGAGCGATGGAGATAATCTGGAATAACACGCTCAGGATCATGGGTTGGTATTCAACGCCTGCGACCCACCACAGGTAACCCGGGTAAAGGGTAAAGAGCAAGGCTGCGGTGAATGTTGCCTGGCGTTTTTGCGGCCACAGCAGGCGGAACAACCACAGTGCGGCGATACCGCTTAGTCCACGCCATAATGCCGCCGTCACATGATAGGGAAGTGGATTGGTTCCAAAAGCGTTAAATAGGGCTTCAAAAACATAGCCGCGCATAGGCCGATCAATCGCAAACATCTCATGGAAAACTCTTGGTCCAGCAAAATGCCCATCTAAAATGTAATACCAGTCATCACGGTAGTAATCTAACCGGTTCACAAGTACTAAATAGGTACCAGCAGTAAAAAGAAGCAAAAAAATAATCTCAAGAATCCATTTTCGAGATGATTGTTTGGACATCCGACAAAGCTCCCCATGGAAAAATTAATTCTAGCGAGTATTATAGCATCAACCCTTAAGACACCTGATTCTGGAATAGTTTGTAAATCAGACCTGATCGCGTGAACCATGATACACTCAAGTTTGTGTAAATCAAACTCACCTCTTTTTTTTGCAATTCTTTCTTGAAAAAATCCTATGATGAAATTAAGCGCCTTGAAGAATATCATCCGCACAGTGGATGAAAACGGATGCAGCCAACTGGCTGCTCAATTGATTGCGCGGTGGTGCTCCGGCAATATCTCAAACCAGATTATTAACGTGAGCAGCAACGCTGTGTTTGCGTTTCATAATGGCAGCCAAAAATTGATCTTGCGCTTCGTGCCTGTTGAAGAACGCGCCTTTGAAGCCATTCAGGGAGAAATCGAATTCTTAAATCACCTGGCGGGGCAGGGGCTGCGTGTCAACTGCCCGATAAAATCATTGGCCGGAAAAGATGTCGAAACCGTCCAGACCGAATGGGGTGCTTATCATGCGGTGGTGTTGGAAGCCCTGGACGGAAAACAGATCGATATGGAAGAGCTGTCAGCGGAACAAATCTTCACCTGGGGCCAAACTTTGGGCAGGCTGCATCTGGCCGCAGAAAAAACTACCGGGCTGAGGCGCGCAAGCTGGCAAGACCAGCTCACCTGGGCGGAAAAGAACCTTGCCGGGGATGATCGGATCGGTCAGGAAGCTGCACGTTATCTGTTCAAGAGACTGTCAAATGTACCGGCAGGCTCCAAAGACTTTGGTCTGATTCACTATGATTTTGAGGCGGATAATATTATCTGGACGCAAGACGGGTTGGGCATGATTGACTTTGATGATTGTGCGCGTTACTGGTATGCCGCGGATATTGCATACGCGCTGCGGGATGCCTGGGAAGACTGCGCCAGTAAGGTGGATTTAACTCATCCGGTTGCGGCAGAGTTTATTCGCGGCTACCGCTCGGTGCGGCCTGTTTCTAATGAAATGCTGGCTGAGCTGCCAACCTTTATGCTGCTGCTCAACTTGTTGAAATATGTGGAGCTTTCCCGGATCATTCCGGAGGGAATAGAAGCCGATGAACCGGCCTGGACGCAGCGGCTGCGCGAAAAATTCAAACGCACTGTTGAAAAATACCATCAAGAACTGGCGGTAGTTAACAACCAATAAAACTTGTTCCCCCATTTTCATCGTAAAAAATGGGGGAACATATCTTTTTAGCCGAAAATGGCGAAAAATTCGCGGAAAAGCAGCCATTATGCTTTCAAAAAGCCGGTTTTCCCTTCGCAATAGACAGCGATTGCCTTATGGATAAAGGCAGCCAGCCCTGGATGACCACGATCGATGTTTTTTGTAAAGGCCGGGTCCTCAACATACAGATCACCTAATCCGCGCAGCCGTTCGTAGGAACAGGCATAAAAGTTTTCAATGTGATGGTGCCATTCCAAAGCCAGTTTTTGCACTTCGGGATCGGAAGGTTCGCGATTCATTGCGTTTGCAAAGGCTTCCATCACAAGTTTCCCTTTTGCAAAAATTGCATTCTTCTGTTCTTTGGAATAGCTATTCCAACGCGCTTCTGATTCGTTAACCGCCTCATCCCCGTAGCGTTTGCGAGCTTCTTCGGCGTATTCTTTTTGTTGTTCTTCGCTGAATCCCTCGAAGTATTCTTCTTGTTTCATGGTGTAATCTCCTTGTAAATGCCGAACTGTTTTATCGATGGTCTGGATGAGGTGATTTAACCGTTGGACTCGCTTAAGCAGCGCCTCGCGATGCGCTTGCAGGGCCTCCAATTGGTTGAATCCGGACCGGTCGATGATGTCTTTTATATTCTCCAGCGGAATATCCAGTTCTTTGTAGAACAAGATTTGCTGCAGCCTTAGCAGCGCTTCCTGATCATAGAAGCGGTAGCCGTTGTTGGCCACAACCGTAGGGGTGAGCAAACCGATTTCATCATAATAGTGCAGCGTTCGATTGCTCACACCGGCTAATTTGGATAGTTGTTTTACCGTGTACACGTCATTTCACCTCGTGCATGATCATAAAGTATAACGTAACGTTAATGTCAAGAGGCAAAATTAAAATAAGGAAAAGATCGTAGATCATTTTCCTTATTTTTTCAGTCTTGATCGGTAAATTGGGGTGTTATTGGGATTTAAGTGCCATTGCTTTCTTTTTCATCCATTCTCTCTCCCGCAGGATTAGCAATCCTGCCGCTACCCAATATACACCGCAGGAAATCAGGTTGTACAGGAGTGAATCGAACGGGGTGGCGGTCAGCGGGGTGAAGAGGATGGCGGAGCAGGTGATGGTGTAGTGGATAATGACCATCAACAGGACATTCTCTTTGTTTTGCTGGTACACCCAGCTCATGATGACATTCATCGCGGTCAGCAGGATAGGGCCGGTGAGAATAAAGTTGGGAATGAACCACCAGCCCTGGCTGCGTAGACCGATGAAATCCGCCGGAAGGTGCCAGAGACCCCAGATCAACCCGAGCAACAAAGCGGATTGAAGCATACTGCGCGTGTTCTTCATGCGGCTCAAGGCAAATCCGCGCCAACCGAATTCTTCTCCCAGGCTGGAAAAGAGCGGCCAGGCCAAAGCCAGCGGCAGGCGGGAGGCAATGTCGCCCAGGTTGCTGGGCAGCCCAAAGGCTGCATTGGCAGCCAGCACGGCAAGGCTTAGAAACGGAACGAGGAGGATGCAGAGAATAATCCAACCCAGACGTACATTCCGCAGCGTGAAGCGTGTAAATAAGGCTTTCAATCCATCTCGTCCATCCCCGAGCCAGGTGACCAGGAACCCTGCCAGGCTAGGGCCGATTCCACCGGTCAATGCCAGTACCAAAAAATCCGCATCCGGACCTTTTGCCAGCGCATCCGGACTGGCGAAGAGCACCAGTTTTGACCAGCAACCCCAAGACCAGGCAAAGGACAATATAAAATAAACCGCTAAAGAATGGTTTTTGATAAAAGTACGAATAGATGACATGATCTGACTCCTTATATTAGTTATCTTCCGGGTAAATTTTTGTAACCGATATGATTGGCAGGTTAAGATCGCGAATTTTGTTCAAGATTCCATGCAAGGCAGTCTGGTCAGGTAGATTTCCTTCCAGAAGTGCCTGTCCGTTTTCCAGGTTTTTGACCTCTACTCCGCCAAACCACTCAAACCAATGGTCTTCCAGGTGCCCTTGCAGGAGGATTTGATAGCATTGTGTTTTCATGCCTGTGCCTTTCTCTGTTCGCGTTGGTTGATAAGCATAGTTTATTCATTTGCTGTGGTGGATCCATCATCCGATCGGTCTATTGCCGGTTTATTTGTCGGGGGATATGGTTAGAAATAAAACCAACCGGGGAGGTTTCCTCGGTTGGCCTGATTGTATTGATACCGTTGGTAGGGATTATCTGCGTACCAAAATGCGCGCCCAGCTGGGGTAAAGATTGAGTTGGATTTTATTGTTTTGGGAGCGGAATGGTTCGCCGTTATTGAGCCAATCTACCCATTCACTATCTGGAGAACTTGAGATCGGGATATCCAGTAGCATGGGCGAATCGGCCGAATTCAATACCACCAGGATAGTTTGTTGGTCCGTTTCACGCAAGAATGCGAATTGTTCACCGCTGACATGTATCTGGCGGTAGCTGCCCTTGCGTAAGGCAGGCAGTTCGCGGCGCAAATGCGTAAGGTGTTGAATCGCCTCGCGTAACCCGGGTTGGGGAGGTTGTTGAACCAAGCGGCTAAGATCGAGGGTGGGGCGCAGCGGCCAATCGGTCTGGTCTTTTATCCCTTGCAGGCCAAACTCGCTGCCGTAGTAAATTGACGGGGTGCCCGGCATGGTGAAAAGCAGCGCGTACAGCGGGTAGAGCAGGCTGGGGGTGCGGATCAGGCTGGCAATTCGGGACACATCATGATTATCAGCAAAGGTGTATAACGAGAGATCCCGGTAGATGCCGCCGTTTCCGGATTGCCGGTTGAGAGCGTAGGCAATCTCAAAATAGTTTTTCTCGTTCAGGCTGGAATACAATCCCTTATAGCATTCATAATTGGTGGTCGCATGGAGGATTTGCGGATTAGCCCAGTTGCGGTAATCGCCGTGGACCACCTCACCCATCAACCAGAATTCCGGGTTAATCGAGTGGCAGTGAGCCGACAGTGTTCGCTGAAATTCGAAATCTACGCTGTCGGCAGCATCGAGCCGCAGCCCATCGATGCCAAAATCTTGCATCCAGACCCGCACCGCCTCCAGTAAATGATCGCGTACTTCCGGATGCTGTAAATTCAGTTTGACCAGGCTTTCATGCCCGTTCCAGGTGTCGTAACAAAAAGGATCGTTGTGATGGTTTGAGCGGCCAAACTGTAACCCGGAAAACCAGCCGCAGAAGCGGGAGTTTTGTCCGTTTTGCAGCACATCCCGGAAGGCCCAAAAGTTGCATCCAACATGATTGAAGACCCCATCCAATACCACGCGGATGCCTCGGCGGTGAAATTCGCTGACCAGGGCTGCCAATGTTTGATCTGTGCCCAGCCGGCGGTCCACATGGAAGAAATCGGCGGTATCATAGCCGTGAGACGAGGATTCAAATAACGGTCCAAGATAAACTGCGTTGCAGCCCATATTTGCAATATGATCCACCCAGCCGTAGATGACCTCCAACCGAGGGGTGGGGGGAGAAATAAAATCGTTTTGGCGCGGCGCACCGCACAATCCAAGCGGGTAGAGATGATAAAAAATTGCGTCGTTTGACCAGTGGTTGTTCATGGAGATTCTCCTTGGTGTACCGATCGGTACAATAAAAAGGTAAAAAAATTTAGGAATAGATGCCGTGTTGGAATTGGTGAACAGCCTGCTCGACCAGGGTATCATCAAGTTGGGTCAAGCTGTTTAAGGCCAGTCCGATGTAGGTGTGGATCATACCGGTAAAGGTGGCGGCATACGCGCGCTGCCGCCCGCGCATATTGCCGTGGTCTTTAACGGCCAGGGAAAACAGATTTTCAACGATCTCAAATTGTTCCTGGTTGAAACGTGAGACTACCTGCCAGCCTTCGCTGTCTTTGGGGGCAAACCAGAGCGCAAGCTGCAAGCGGTAGAAGGTTGGATTCCTGCGTGCATAAGCAAAGCAGGTCTGCGTGATGCGCTTTAATGTGAGCGGCAAATCACCATGATAAGCCGCTGCCTCTCTTACCTGGGCATTCAATGGGTTGAAATACTGCGCGAGCAGCGTTTCCAACAGTCCGCGCTTGCTGCCAAAGTAGTGATACAAAGTTGGTTTGGTGATCCCGGCTTCTTCAACGATTTCCTGCACACCCACTGCGTCATAACCGCGGGCGGCGAACAGTCTTAAAGCGCAGTCGATCAATACTGCTTTATTATCCATAAGGTGTATTGTACCGATCGGTATAACACCTGTCAAGGGATTTGATTATTTCTGATCCGCCTGGTCTGAGACATTCTTCACTGGACAGGCGGTTCGTGGACAAGTAGAATGAGACCTATACTCCCCAAAAAGGCACGAATAAAATCGTATCGAGTTGGCTCTGTTAGATTTATTGCGATGGATGGAAAAAAGATGAGCCTGATCGGAATAAAGAACAATGGATATCAATCTGCACCGGCCAGCGGCGTAGTTTTTGATGTGCGGCGTTATTCGGTGCATGACGGTCCCGGTATTCGCACAACGGTTTTTCTAAAAGGCTGCCCGTTGAATTGTTGGTGGTGCCATAATCCGGAAAGTCAGCGATTTGCTCCCCAGGTTGTGTTTCGGGAAAACCGCTGCACTCGCTGCGGTATCTGTCAGGATGCCTGCACTCAAAATGCAATTATTTGGCAGGGCGATATGTTGGTGACCGAAACCGAGTATTGCACGGAGTGCGGTGATTGCGCGGCGGTCTGTCCTTCACAGGCACGCGAACTGGCAGGGAAACGATTTGGAGCCGATGAGTTGGTGCAGTTGATTCGGCGGGACGTTACATTTTATGATGAATCTAGCGGCGGTGTGACCTTTTCAGGAGGAGAGCCGTTAATCCAGGCGGACTTCTTAAGGGAAGTACTGCAAGCTTGCCGTCAGGAGGAAATTCATACTGCATTAGATACCTGTGGATATGCTCCCTGGAAAGTGCTGGATTATCTTCGCCAAAATGTGGATTTGTTCTTGTATGATTTAAAGATTATCGATGAGGTGAAACACAGAAAATACACTGGTGTTTCAAACCGGGTGATCTTGGAGAACTTACAAAAACTGGCTGAAGCAGGCCATGCAGTGATCCTGCGCTTTCCGTTGATTCCTGGATTTACCGATAGCGTTGAAAATATCCACCAGATTGGTGAATTTGCCGGTGCCTTGCCAAATATATTGCGCATAGATATTTTACCATATCATGACACCGCCCGGCTTAAATACCTGCGGATGGGCATGCGGTATGGGCTGCCGGAAGATGCCGCGATTAAAGAAGAGCAGATCATAACCGCGGAACGGATTTTGACCGAATATGGTTTGGAAACAAAAATTGGAGGTTGAGCGATGCCAATCAGCGAACGTGTTAGCCGGTTAAGACAACAGAGTCTGGATGCCATCCCAAGCCTTTCAGGGGAGCGGGCCCGGCTTGTAACCGAGTTTTACCAGCAGCATCACGAATTGGTATCGGTGCCGGTTAAACGTGCACTGTGTTTCCAATACCTGCTGGAGCAAAAAGCGGTTGAAATTCATCCGGGGGAATTGATTGTCGGGGAAAAAGGACCCAGCCCGAAAGCTACACCAACCTATCCGGAATTATGCTGCCATTCCGTGGAAGACCTGGATATTTTGGATGCCCGGCCAAAAATTCCGTTCAAAGTGAGCTCCGATACTCGTAATTTGTACCGGCATTCCATTATCCCCTACTGGCAAGGCCAGACCATGCGTGAGCGGATTTTTGCTGAAATGACCCAAGAATGGAAGGATGCCTACGAAGCGGGTATTTTTACCGAATTTATGGAGCAGCGCGCGCCTGGCCATACGGTTCTGGATGACAAGATTTATTCCAAAGGGATGTTGGATTTTCAGCGAGAAATCCAGGCCAGCCAGGTCAGGCTGGATTTTCTGAACGATCCGCGGGCATATGCCCGCCAGGAAGAATTGAAGGCAATGGCAATTTGTGCCGCAGCTTTGATCCTTTATGCAGAGCGGCATGCCGAAAAGGCTCGTCAGCTGGCAGCCCTGGAAAGCGATCATCAACGCAAACAAGAATTGGAACAGATTGCTGAAATTTGCAGCCATGTTCCGGCTCATGCCCCGCGCAATTTTTGGGAAGCCTTGCAGTATTACTGGTTTGTGCATGTGGGCGTTACCACCGAGTTGAATACCTGGGATTCTTTCTGCCCGGGGCATCTTGACCAGCATCTTTGGCCGTTTTATGCGCAGGGCGTAGCCGATGGCAGCCTGACCCGGGAGAGCGCGGAAGAACTGCTGCAGTGTTTTTGGATCAAGTTTAATAACCAGCCTGCACCCCCAAAAGTGGGGGTAACCGCAGCGGAAAGCGGAACTTACACCGATTTTGCCCAAATCAATTTAGGCGGCGTCAAAGCCGATGGTTCGGATGCGGTTACGGAATTGACCTATTTGCTGCTGGACGTAGTGGAAGATATGCGCCTGCTTCAGCCCAGTGCATCCATCCAGGTCAGCAAGAAAAACCCGGACCGCTTTATTAAGCGCGCCGGAAAGATTATTCGAACCGGCTTTGGACAGCCGTCTATTTTTAACACCGATTTGATTGTCCAGGAGTTGGTGCGTCAAGGGAAGACGGTTGCGGATGCGCGCCAGGGTGGTTCTAGCGGTTGTGTGGAAGTAGGCGCATTTGGCAAGGAAAATTACAACCTGACCGGTTACTTCAACCTGCCAAAGGTGCTTGAGCTTGCGCTCTATAATGGTGTGGACCCGCGCACAGGAAAACGAATTGGTTTGCAAACGGGTAATCCCGCGGACTTTCAATCTTTTGATGAATTATTTACTGCATTTGAGCAGCAAATGCGCTATTTCCTGGATATCAAAATTCGCGGCAACCAGGTGATTGAACGTTTATATGCGGCTTATTTGCCCTGTCCATTTTTATCATTGTTGATTGACGATTGTATTGCCAATGGCAGGGATTACCATGACGGTGGGGCACGCTATAACACCTCGTATATCCAGGGGGTGGGGATTGGTACGATCACAGACGAGCTGACAGCCATTAAGCAGCAGGTCTTTGAGGATCGAAAAATCACCCTGGGCGCGTTAGTCGATGCGCTGCGCTCTGATTTTGCCGGGCAAGAACCGTTACGCCAATACCTGATAAACCGAGTACCAAAATACGGCAATGATGATGATGCTGCCGACCAGTTGATGGTGCGGGTATTTAATGCATATTTTGATGCGGTGGATGGCCGTAAAAATACCAAGGGCGGCACCTATCACATCAATATGCTGCCAACCACTGTCCATGTTTATTTTGGCTCAGTTACTGGGGCAACACCGGATGGCCGGCATGCCTGGAGGCCGCTTTCGGAAGGGGTTTCACCGGTGCAGGGCGCTGACCGCAACGGCCCGACAGCAGTACTGCGCAGTGTGGCGAAGATGGATCATGCCCGTACAGGCGGCACGCTGCTCAATCAGAAATTGACCCCGGAATTACTCAAAGACGATGCCGGTTTGACGAATTTGGTTTCGTTGGTGCGCACCTATTTTAAATTAGACGGCCATCATATCCAATTTAACGTGGTGGATGCAGCAACCCTGCGGGCTGCGCGCCAAAACCCAGAGCAGTACCGCGATTTAATTGTGCGTGTGGCCGGGTATAGTGATTATTTCTGTGATTTAAGTGACGCCTTGCAGGAAGAAATCATTGCCCGCACAGAACATCAATGTTTTTAAATTACCGATGTTTTTTAAACGATCAAAAAACTAAAAAACAATCTATATCGCTTTTACAAAATGAAATGAGGAAAAGCGATATTTATTCCTATTATTCCGGTATAAAATATTGATAATCAATTGTAAGGAATTGGGATAAAAAAAATGAGTACGGATCAACAATAAGAATTAAAATATAAATAATTCTTATCCACAAAAAAATATTCATAGGGTGTGAAAATGGGGTCGAAAAACCAAAACGCTGCAGCAGGTTTACGGAAATTTGTTGCTCCCGAGTTTATTTATGGTGTTGGAGCGCGTTTTCTGGCCGGACAGTATGCTCGTAATTTTGGTGCGCGTAGGGTTTTGATTGTGACTGACCCAGGTGTGATGACTGCTGGTTGGGTCAAAGAGATCATTGGCAGTCTCAATGAAGTTTTCATTCCGTATTCTATTTTTTCAGGTGTCAAATCGAACCCGTTGGCAGAACAGGTTCAGGCTGGGGCTGAACTGTATCATGCGGATGGTTGTAATTTAATCCTGGCTGTTGGTGGGGGCAGTCCGATGGACTGTGCCAAGGGGATTGGCATTGTCGCCACTACTTTACGGCCAATCTTCGAATTTGAAGGGGTCGATAAAGTTCCTGCACCAATCCCGCCATTAATTTGTATTCCAACAACTGCTGGCAGTTCGGCCGATGTATCACAATTTGCAATCATTAATGATTTAAACCGGCATTTGAAGTTTGCGATCATTAGCAAGACTGTCGTCCCTGACGTTGCTTTAATTGATCCGGCTACCACAACAACAATGGATGCTTACTTGACTGCCTGTACCGGCATTGATGCATTAACTCATGCCGTTGAAGCGTATGTTTCAATTGCCAATTCTCCAATTACCGATCTGCATGCCCTGGAAGCAATCCGACTGGTCGGTGAAAATTTACCGCATGCTGTTGAAAATCTTTCCGATCTGAATTATCGCAGCCAAATGATGCTGGCAAGCATGTATGCCGGGCTGGCTTTTTCCAATGCCAGCCTGGGAGCAGTTCATGCGATGGCGCACAGCCTGGGCGGATTGCTAGATTTGCCTCACGGAGAATGCAACGCACTGCTGTTAGACGCGGTCATTGATTTTAATTTTCCGGTTGCGGAAGAACGTTACCGGGATGTATTAGAGCAGCTTGGTTTCAAGCGGAACCTGGGCAAAGAAGGGCTGGTTAAAGCGATTCATGATTTGCGCGATCGAGTAGGAATCCCCGCAGGGTTGCAAAAGCGCGGCGTCAATCCTTCCATTTTACAAAATCTGGCTCAAAATGCTGTCAATGATCCTTGCATGGTAACCAATCCACGCCGGCTATCACCAGAAGAAGTGGTGAGGATGTACGAATATGCCATATAACTCGGACCAGGACGACCTTCTGCAGCGAATCATAGGCCTGGGGGAGACATCGGTTCGGAAAAGCTATTATCCGGAACTGCAACAAAGACTGCAGGATCTGGAGCGTTTTCATACATTACTGGACCACAGTGACGATCCGATTTTTACCGTTGAAGTACCATCCGGATTAATACGCGATGCGACTGCATCCCTGGCTGGGTTGACAGGTTACCCGATGGATGACCTGTTGAAAATGTCTATTTTTGATTTTCTGTCCCCATTGGATGCGGAAAAAACGCGCATCCTGATCACCAATGATAATCTGGTGGACGGCAAGAAAGAACGCTTCATGGTTTGGGCACGCAGTGCTTATGGTAAGGAGATCCCATTAGAAATTGCGGCCTCTCGACTTTCATTTAGCGGTGAAGATTATGTCGTGATCGTAGCCCGTGAAATCAGTGAACGCATCAAGGCTCAAAAAGAAATAGAACGCCAATTTAACCGCATCTCTGCGCTGCATCAGATCGATCTGGAAATTACCAATTACCACGAAATCGGCCAAATTCTGGATACGGTTATTGATCTGACCCGCATGAATCTGGGCGTGGATGCTGTTATGATTAGCCGATTTGAACCTCAAACCAAATCATACCGGGTACTAGCCTGGCTGGGGTTGGAACGGCCAGAGCCGTTCGTCAATTGCCTTGATACGCGCACCATGGGGCAGGATCAATGGGTGTGGTTGGATGGGGCGCAGAATATTCGCAGTCGTTTTTGCAGCCAGGAAATGGGGGAATTGGACCGCGTTGAAACCGATGTGGGTGTCCCGTTATTTATGAAAGAGGAACCCGTCGGCTTTTTTGAGGTCTTTTATAAAGAGCAGCGGGATATTTCGCCGGATGCGCTGGCCTTTTTGATTTCTCTGGCAACTCAAACGGCGATTGCAATTAATAGTGTGGAATTGGTGAGTGGATTGCGCGCCACCAATTTTCAACTTCAAATGGCATATGAAGCAACCTTGGAAGGTTGGGCATTGGCATTGGAATTACGGGAAAAAGAAACTGCTTTACATACCCGCCGGGTTGTGGAGATGACAGAAAAAATTGCAATGGCGATGGGCGTTTCTGGTGAGATGTTGGTGAATTTCCGGCGAGGGGCGCTGCTGCATGATATTGGGAAAATGGGGGTTCCGGATGCTATCTTATTGAAACCAGGCCCACTTGATGAAGAAGAATGGAAGGTCATGCGCCAGCATCCGGTGTATGCATATAAAATGCTTGAGCCGATTGCTTTTTTGCGGCCTGTTTTGGATATTCCATATGCCCATCATGAGCATTGGGATGGCAGCGGATATCCACGTGGATTGCGCGGGCGAGAAATTCCTCTGGCGGCAAGAATATTTGCGATTGTGGATGTTTGGGATGCGCTGCTTTCAGACCGGCCGTACCGGTCTGGCTGGCCGCCGGATAAAGTGTACCGCTACATTCGCGAACAAGCCGGCAAACAATTTGATCCGGAATTGGTTGAGGTGTTTTTTAAAGTCTTAGAAATAGTACCGGTGCAGCAAGAATTTTAGTCTAACAAAAAACCTGCACCAGGACCATCTCGATTTCCAGAACCAGGTACAATTGGTTTCATGGCTTCTTGGATCGTTCATCTACGCATCGCGGAGATATTGCTGCATCAAATAGACGGCTTGGATGAGCCGTTATTTGCGGTAGGTAACATTGCCCCGGATTCGGGCATACCAGATGAAAAATGGGAAAACTTTACTCCACCCCCGAAGATTACCCATTTCCACATTGATGATCACTCTCGATATCGTATTGCTGATTTGAACTACTATCGGGAATGGCTTGTACCATTAAAGAACGAATTCGTTTCAATGGAACTTTATTCGTTTCGGTTAGGCTACCTATTCCATTTGATCACAGACAATCTCTGGATGGAAAAGATTGGTAAACCAACTCAAAAGCGCTATCAGCAGGAATTTGCCGCTGACAAAGATTTTATTTGGGAAGTGAAGAAAGATTGGTATGGACTCGATCACCAGTACGTGCGGAGCCACCTGGGATGTATCTTTTGGCGAGTGTTTTTGAACTGTTCTTACCAGCGGACTGACCTGGATTTCTTGCCGGTTGAGGCGGTGCAGCAGCGGATTGCGTACATCAAAGACTATTACCAGAGCAATGAGCAAACTGTGCTTGATATGTTGAACCGGCCTTATATTTATTTGTCCAAAGGGCAGATGGATGCTTTTGTGGAAGAATCAGCTCAAACAATCGTGAAAATCTATCAAAAACTGCGGTGTAGTGAGGTTCTACCGGCTGGATACATCTCCTGCCTTGAACTCGTTTAATCAATTTTCACAAGAATTGAGGATTTTCCAAAAAAATTACTTGACGCTAAAGTATTTTTTTGATACACTTTTTCTCGGAGATTAAATGAAACCATGAGTGTTCCGGTTGTAGGCAATTTATGCGTAAGAGGCGGCGGTTTACCGTTTGCCTTGTCGCAGTGCGCCTGCTGACCGGAAAGATATACGCAGTATATCCGGCCGCGGCGCGCCTATGCCCGCGGCCGTTTCATTTCCTTCCGTTTTCCATTCAAGGGAGACACAGGTAACGCTATAGGTCCGTGGGAAAGCCATGCGGAGGATTGATTTTTACCCGCTAACTTGAATGGATGTTTTTGGAGGAATTGTTTATGTCTCTGTTATATGCTGAAAATATTGGCCTGTCGTTTGGCGCTTTCGACCTGTTTCGGGGAGTTTCGCTGAGCGTTGCAAATGATAGCAAGATTGGTTTGATTGGACCCAATGGAGTCGGTAAGACTTCGTTGTTATTAATTCTGGCTGGTATCAGCCCACCTACTGAGGGAAAAATTCACTTTGCGCGTAATCGCAGAATGGGTTATTTGCGGCAGGAGGCGGTGGATGCCTTTGCTGACCGTTCCAACTCAGTTTACGCGGAAATGCTGACTGTCTTTTCCGGTCTGGTTGCACAGCAGCAACGCTTACATGACCTGGAAGAAAAAATGGCTTCGGATTTTGATGATGCCATGTTGGAAGAATATGGTCAAAAGCAGCTGGAATTTGAACAGGCAGGTGGTTACGAGTATGAGCTGAAAATCCAGCAGACTTTGCAGGGGCTTGGCTTAGGCAAAGACACCTGGCAAATGCCGTTGAATCATCTGAGCGGCGGCCAAAAAACTCGTGCGTTGTTGGCCCGTTTGCTTTTGGAACAGCCCGATTTGTTGATGTTGGATGAACCGACCAACCACCTTGATTTAGAAGCTGTGGAATGGTTGGAGCGCACATTACGTGAATGGGGCGGGGCTGTTTTGATTGTTTCCCATGACCGTTATTTTTTAGATAATGTGGTCAACACCATATGGGAAATGACCCCAACCGGCATCGAAATCTATCCTGGAACCTATTCCAGTTATGTTTTGCAGCGCCAGGAACGCTGGGAATATTACCAGCGGGTGTACGAGGAAGAAAAAGCGCGCTTACAAAATGATGTGGATTTTATTCAGCGCAACTGGGTACGTGCCAGCACCCATGCACGCGCATTGGGCTTGTTGAAAAAGGTAAGCCGCGAATTGGCGATTGTGCAGAATTTTGGCGTTCTGTCTTTGCGCTCCGGAAAGCAGTGGAGCGAGTACGGCTTGAATGCGGACCGCCCGCTGGATGTGATAGAGGCCGTTCGCCAGGTGAATGCTATTTCAATGCCCAACGCGCGCCCGCCGCAAATTCGTCCGCGGATTGCAAACAATCATTTGAGCGGGACGATCATTTTGCGCGCAAAAAACCTTACGGCAGGCTATCCGGGAAATCCTTTGTTCTCTATTAAGGAGTTGGAGTTGCGCCGGGGTGAGTGTGCAGCCTTGATTGGTCCCAACGGCAGCGGCAAGACAACCTTCCTCAAAACACTGCTTGGTCAGCATGAGCCGCTGGAGGGAGAAGTGCAGCTTGGCGCAAGTTTGAAGATCGGTTATTTTGCGCAAGCCCATGATGGACTAAATTCAAACCGGCCGGTGTTGGACGAACTGCTTTTACGAAAAGAGATGGATCAGGAACGCGCGCGCAGTCACCTGGCGGCTTACCTCTTTCGGGGCGACGATGTGTTTAAGCCAGTCAATGCTTTGAGCGGCGGCGAGCGTGCCCGCTTGGCACTGGCAATCCTGGCTCTCGACGAGGCAAACTTCCTGGTGCTTGATGAACCGACCAACCACCTGGATATTCCTGCTCGCGAGTCGCTGCAGGAGGTTCTGGAGAATTTCAGTGGAACGATTTTGCTGGTTTCGCATGACCGCTACTTAATTGAAAGGCTCGCTACCCAAATTTGGGAGCTGCGTGATGGCCGGATGGTGATTTTCCACGGGACTTATCGTGAATATACGTTACGGCAGGCAGCGGCTTCATTTTCTGCTGCATCTCGAACAACGATACTGCCTGGAAAACCGCTCTTTAAAGTAGATGGCCGCGAGGCAAAGAAGAAAGCAGAGGCGTTAGAACGGCTGGAAACCCGCATTCGCGAGCATGAGACGGATTTGAAGCACCTTTACCGCGATCTTCAGAAAGCCAGTGAAAAACAGGCGATTGCCCAGGTTCAAGAAATCGGTTCGAAAGTTGCCCATGTGGAAGCAGTTTTGGAAGAATTGATGAACGAATGGGGCAAATTAGCCGCCTAAGATATCGGGCAGCCATCGGCTGCCCGATTTTTTATAAATACCATAAAAGTGGAAGAATTCTGTAATATCTGATTCCAGGCGTAAAACTGGATATGGAAAACTATCCAAAATGCCTTGTAATGTCATTTGCCTGTCGAGATTTTGGCGGAAATGATTGGCTGTTGTTGAACGAACTCCTCCATTACGATCCAAAAATTGTCCCCATAAAGCCAGGTATGGGTAGTCTTCGTAACTGGGTTTGGCTGTCCTAAGAAATTCGGGTGGAAATAACCGGCGGTAGGATTCTAGATGGTATAACCAGGAACCGCCAACCGCGGTTGCAGGAGGAGATACCCAATGGAAAATATCCTCGAACATGGCGCTTAGCTCAACCAGGCGGACGGATTGGCGGCTGGAGCTGAGCGGTGAGATTGGGGCTGGTTCTGCGTTGCGGAAGTGAATACGTATGCGGTTACCCGGCCAGATGGCATAAGAGAAACACCCGAAGTTGTTTGCAGTGGATTTTTGAGGAAGGAATCGTTGTCGGTGTAGATAAAATTTGTGCGTATAGTTGACTGGATCGGCTGACGCGTGAATTCCCTGAAGAAATTCTTGCCAGATTGGTTGATCTAAATTGAAATCGCGATCTAGTCCCAGGCTCAAGTACAGGTGGGTATATTTTAACAACGCTTCCGGGTAATTTATGCCGGTGCAATCGGAAATTTTCCTGGCAAAGTGTAAGTTGAGACCAAAAAATTCTTGAGCAAATAGCATAGATGTGTCCAATATTCCTTTTTGAGCATCGGGTTTCAAAAAGGATGGTATGAAATCCTTGCTGGTGTGCTATTCTAATTATAGGTCGCCAGTCAAAAGGCGGGGAGGTGGATATGATCCGGTTTGTCGCGATTGGTATTGCCAGTGGTGTATTGTTTGCCATTCTGGATGGATTGATCAATGCCAACCCATTGGCTGTGCGTTTGTTCGCGGTTTACCAGCCGATTGCGCGTAAGTCGATCAATTTGCCAGCAGCCATCCTGATTGATGTGCTGTATGGTTTTGGAATGGCGGTGATTTTCTTGCTGCTTTATACAGCACTGCCGGGAGAAACAGGTTGGGTCAAAGGAATCAGTTTTGGACTGATCGCCTGGTTTTTCCGGGTGGCGATGGATGCGCTTTCCAAATGGATCATGTTTACGGTTCCACTGGAGACTATGGAATATTCCCTGGCTGCTGGATTGATTGAGATGCTAGTTTTAGGTTTGTTATATGGGCTAACATTAAAACCCTGAACAGGTGAGGATGAATAAATCAATGGATTGGCTTCTTTCTGGACCAGCCTGGATTCAATACCGGGCACGGGTCGATTTGCTGCATGAGGCGGAAGACCAGGCTGATCTCATCCGCTTAAAAAAGCAGGCGATTGAGGATCCGGCAGTGACTAAACTGGTGTTTGAACTGGCTGAATGGCCGGGGAAGGTGTTAAGCAGTCACAAATCCGCCAGCCAACCTTACCATAGGCTGAATTTTCTGGCTG
>JAJUJY010000114.1 GCA_029265085.1 Chloroflexota bacterium | reverse complement strand
GGCCTCATGATGTTTGCTGTAGTGGCTGGAGGTGCCATACTTTACAAACTATACCGACCGCTGCCTATGTGGGCAGCGGCTATTTTTATCTTAATAGCAGTCATTATTGTATGGATAACGATTAAAGAACCAGCTGTAACCGATTCGTCTGCCAGTGAAGTGAAAACCAGCCCAAGGCAGATTCTGCGTACGATCCGCACCCTCCCTAAACCCGAATTAAGTAGTTTGATCTACTATTGCCTGACCATGATTTTTACTTATCTCGGTTTATCTCTGGGGCAAGCTTTTGTTACCTCATACGCCGTTTCTGTTTTGCATACAGATACGGGCACGGCCAGTTTGCTAATGATTGCTTTAGCAGTTATTGCAATGGTCATGGCTGTACCTGCTGCGTTGTTAGCCAATCGCTTTGGACGAAAAAAATTGATGTTGGTTGGCAGCCTGATTTGTATGTTTGCCGCAGTGGCTTTATTCTTCATCCCAAATCTGACTTTCACGTTTATCGCTGTCTCTATTTTTGCTTTGGGATGGATTTTTACCAATATCAGTCATGTGCCTATGATGTTAGACCATTCGCCTTCTGATCGATACCTGGGTACGTTCTTAAGTATCCTGTTTTTCACGTCAACCATTGCGATGATCATTGGTCCAACTTTGGGTGGATGGCTGGTTGGTTTGTTCGACAATAATTATGCGGTAATTTGGCCGATTATTGCTGTTTGTTTTGGTCTGGCGCTCCTGGCATTGCTTTTTGTTTCTCGTGGTGAAGCGAAAAAGGAAAACACAGTTGAAGCAAAGATTAATGTGGCTGGTGAAACGATCTGATTTATTCCGATTCGTTTAAGGAAAACCAGATGCCAGATGACCGAAAAATCAGAAAGCATTTCTGTTTGCACTTGCTAAGTAAGAATATTTTTCTCCATCGATTACTGAATCAGCTTGACTGAAACAAATACCCCCTTCTCAATGATTTTTTTCATTTCGCTTAAAAAGGAGATTCTCAATGAAAATGAAGCTTAACCTTAAAAAAGTAATTCTGGTTTCATTAATCTTTGCTTCCCTGGACACAATGTGGACTCTATATAACTCCTATGTGCCAATCTACTTGCAAGCTGGCAGCTCTGTGTTCGATGCTGGTCCAGGTGTTTTGGGTTTTGGCTTCTCAGCTGCTGTGACTGGTTTAATCCTGTCACTTGGCAATGCAATTTCAATGATCTTAAAACCTTTCATTGGTGTTCTCAGTGATACCTCGAAATCAAAAATGGGACGCCGAATGCCGTTTGTGGTTTTCGGTATGCCATTTATGGTTGTTGCTTTGATTGTTATGGCATTGATGCCTGAAATGATTCCGGCACAGTTAAATGGGGCAACATCCCAATTGTCAGGTTATCTAATCCCATTTCTTATTGCCCTGGTTATCATTTTGATTGCTTATCCGGTAATGCTCGGTCCCGGACGGGTGATGTTATTTGATATTGTCTCTTCAGAACAACGGGTTAATGCGAATACCGTTTCTCAGGTATTGAATGGTTTTACCAGTATGGTTGTTATTTTTGGGGGTGCTGCTCTTTATTCGATTTACCGGCCTTTACCAATGTGGGTAGCAGCAGGATTTGTTTTGGTGGCAGTGCTTTTGGTGTGGAAAACAGTTAAAGAACCACATGCGGGAGATTTATCGGCTCCGGGGAAAAGCGCCAGTTTTAAAGAAATTCTTTATACACTCAAAACTTTGCCAAAAGAGGATTCAAAGAGTTTGGCGTTTTTCTCATTGACCCATTTCTTTTCTTTACTTGGCCTGGCGGTTGGAACATCTTTTGTTACCTCTTATACTGTAACTGTGTTGGGTGTTTCTGCTGGTTTAGCCAGTACCTTAATGGTGATTATTCCAACCACCTGTTTGTTGATCGCAATCCCTTCGGGAATGCTGGCTAATCGTTTTGGCCGCAAACCTATTATGATGATTGGGGCAGCTATTTGCATGTTGTCCTGTTTGCTCATTTGGGCTGTTGCAAGTATGGTCGTGCTCATCATAATTATGGTGACATTTTCAATTGGTTTCATGTTCATTGCGATCAGCACCACTCCTATGGCAGCCGATCTCTCGCCGTCGGAAAAGTATATAGGGACTTACGTCAGTCTTACTGCTCTGATCGGTAGTTTGGGGCCTGTGGTTGGTCCAGTGGTGGGAGGTTGGTTGGTAGGCACGTTTAATAACAGCTATACGGCAATCTGGCCGGTTATGGCGGTTATATTCTGCCTTACTTTTCTTGCGCTCATACCAGTGACTAAGGGCGAGGTAAAAAGAGAGCCAACGGAAGCTCAAGCGGTTTCTGTGTCAGAAATTTAGATAGTTCAATCAAACCTTATCAGGAAATATCCATGCTGAACCAAATGATCTCAATATCAGAATTAGAAAATACGATTGAAAGCGCGCGCACCTTGTGGAATGTGCCAGGGGTAGGTGTGGGCGTGATCCATAAAGGGGAAGTCATTTCATCCCGAGGTTATGGGATTAAAGTAGTTGGTAAATCTGAACCTGTAGACGCGGAAACCAATTTTGCTATTGGATCAAATACTAAGGCATTTACAGCAGCCAGTATTGGAATGCTGGTCGAAGAGGGTAAACTGTCATGGGATGATAAAGTCATCAAGTATTTGCCAGATTTTCAGGTTTATGACCCATGGGTAACCCAAAATGTCACGATTCGGGATATTCTTTCACATCGTATAGGAGTTTGTGATGTAGAAAGATTGTTGTACAACACCACATACAGCAATGAGGAAATCATTCGAAGGCTGCGTTATGTTCAGCCGTCTGAGCCTTTTCGGGCAGGTTTTGTTTATTCTAATATCGCTTTTATGGTTGCAGGCGAAATTATCCAGAGAGTAACCGGTGATAATTGGGAGAGTTTTGTCCAGAATCGAATTTTCAATCCTCTTGGCATGCAGCACAGCACTACCAATTTTCTGGATGCACAAAAGTTGGAGAATATTGCCTCTCCGCATATTAATCCATATTCCGGCCTTTTATCTATGCATTCTCGGATGATCGATCCTGTTCAACCTATTCCCTGGTACGATTTTGGCAGCCAGGCTGCCGGGGGAATCACATCCAATGTGACGGATATGGCAAAGTGGTTGAGTCTGTTCCTTGGTAATGGAACATATCACGGCAATAAGATTTTATCTCCAGAAACAGTCGCGTCGATGATTCAACCCACAAGTATTATTCAAAAACCTTCGGGGTCATTACTGGCTTTGAAGGCATTAAATGCCGAAAGCAACTTCTGGACATATGGCCTTGGATGGTTTGTGTTTGATTACAAAGGGCGGAAGTTGGTTTTTCATAGCGGCCAGGTCCAGGGCATGATTAGCATGTGTGGATTTGTTCCCCAAGAAAATCTAGGATTTGTCATTCTCACGAATATCAATCTCAGTATATTCCAGTTAGCACTGGGGTACATGATCTGTGATATTTTCTTGGGCGGGTCCCAAAAAGATTGGAGTCAGGAGTGCTATAAACTCATTACCCATATCCGAAGAGGTGAAGAAGAATTCGCCCAAAAACGATTAAGCGCTCGTGAAAAGAATACACAACCTGCTCTACCGCTTGACCTGTACACTGGAATTTATGAGCACGATTATTTTGGCATGCATACAGTCCGTAAGGAGGACGGTCACCTGACCATTCATTTTCCTCCCAATCTGGTTGGTGACCTGGAGCATTGGCAAGATAATGAGTATCTGACCCATTGGCGAAACGACCCGTTTGAAACCGGAAATCTAAAATTCATTCTTGGAGACAAAGGCCAGGTGGATGGTTTTGAGATCGAGAATGAGGGTTACTTTAAGAAGCTGCGGGCATAAGTATATGGCTGACAAAATATCTATCGAAGAAAACTCCCTTTTCCCAGGCGATATTAAGCTTGGGCCTTTTGAGAGCCAGATTGTCCATCAGGGAATTATTTCCTCGTTTCGTGAAGGGGCTATCTATCGCTACCCAGGCTTTGTTCCTCTGCTGGATGTTTGCGGGGACCATTTCGAGATCGGTTTGCAATACGGAGCATTAATGCGGCAGGAAATTCTTGATACTCTGGCTGCTTATAACCGGATCATTACCTGGTTGGCAGAGAGTATGGGAATTCCTTTAGACCAGCTAAAAGCGAAGTGGCATGGTTTTGCACGTGCAATGATTGATAAGATTCCTCACAGGTTTTTTGAGGAAGCCCAGGGAATAAGCCTTGGCTCAGGAGTGCCGGTTGACAGTATTCTGATGGTTACCTTTGCATATGATTTTGGAATGGCTGGGGGCTGTACCAGTGTGTTGATGAAGGGGAAAAATGATAGGATCATTCACGCGCGGAACAATGATACAGCCGCTTTTGGTGGCGCGGAGCTTGGACGGTTGACCGCGGTTGTTCGTCGCCGGGTGCCGGGGTATCAACCTACGGTGCAGGTGGATTATCCCCTGCTCATAGGGATTGAATCTGGATACAACCTTCAAGGATTGGCTTTTACCGAGGAGACCTTAAAACTTCGCCAGCCAAACCCTGATCTATTTTCGCTTAATATTTTGGTTCGCATGATTCTGGAAGAATGTGTGAGCCTTGAAGAGTTGCCTGCCTATTTTGATCGATATCCGGTAATAGCGGGTTATGGTGAAATCTGGAGCAGCCAGCGACAGGGGCAGGGGTGGTTGGTTGAACAAACCCCATATGGTTGGTCCAAGAAAGAGTTGGAAAGCGATATTTTGTGGAATTTCAACACAATCTATGACCCTCAATTGAAGAAATATGAGGCTTTAGAAAAAATACTTCATAGCGATTCCGATCGGGAGGCTGTGGCACGGAATTTTCCTCGGAAAAATTTTTACGATGTCCAGGATGGCATTGATTTTATCCGTGCCACATTTGACGGCAAGCAAGATTATATCCATTTTGGCACACGCAGGGGGGTGTGCAATGAGGGCACACAGCAGGCAATGGTTTTTGACCCTTCAGGAGGTGGTTTGTATCTTGCCTGGGGAGAACAATATTGTTCCCGTGCCAATTTTTACTACATCCACGAGGATTTTTCAATTCCACCTGATTTGATTGCTCCACAGATGCCTCTTTCTGAAAAGATGATCGAGCGTGCTTCTGTGAAATTAAAGTTGGATCAACCTGTTCAGAAATTGGAAGGTTATCTTCGACTGGCGAATAAGTATTCAGATGATGCTGATTTTCAATTTCAAGCCGCTCACCTTGCTTTTACACTCTGTAAGCACGAGATTTTTGTCGAGTTCGCAGAGAAGGCATTTTACCTCCAGCCCCAAAATGCAGAATACCGTCTATATGGAGGAATCGCTGCTTTTTGGACGGGGGATGAAAAAGCTGCGATCCAGCGACTTGAAAGTATCGATCCGCAGGAACTCTTTCTCAGGGAAGAAATGTATCGATTAACGTTGTTGGAACGGCTTTCTCCCTTGCCGCACGAATATCATGCACGGCTCGAAGAGATATTGAGCCAACACAATGTGGGTGATTACTACCATAAGGAGATCGTCCCTCAAATTCTTAGGTGAAGTTTTTTCTTAATCGGTAGAAACACCATATAGAGATTTGGCAATCCAATTCAGCTCCTACATCAACACGAGGAGTAATGTTCACGCGCGTTTAGGCTACCTGGATGATCTTGGTATGGATAAAACGGCGATGAAAATAATCATTCAGAGGATTGATCAAGGTGACCTTTTCCTGGGGAATAACCTTATAAAGGACAACCAATATTATGACGAAAGCTTTTGTTCCTAATGCGATTCCCGGACCATTATCTCGGCAATTGATTTCCCGAGTCAATAAGGTCATTCCATTGGCGGAATGCGCAAGTCTGTACGGTATTTGTTTGAAATCTGCGAAAGGTATGTATCTGACAGATGTTGATGGTAATGTTTACCTTGATTTTTTAGCAGGTGCTTCTGTGGTTTCAGTCGGTTACGGGCGGAAGGATGTCATTGATGTGTACGATCAAGCTGCACTTCGTCTGCAGCATTCCTGCTTTCCATATTCTCCCAACCAGGAGGCGATCGAGCTGGCTGAGAAGTTGGTTGAAATCACACCGGGTAATTTTGCGAAGAAAGTGTTGTTCGGCTTGTCGGGATCTGATAGCGTAGATGCTGCAATTAAGATTGCACGTCGTTTTACTGGTAAACCACGGATGATTTCTTTCCACAAGGCTTATCACGGTTCCACTGGTTTTTCCATTGCGGTAAATGGGTTTGGCAGATTGCAGGAGGGGCTTTATCTAGAAGAACTGGTAACAATGTTTGATTTTCCTGTTGTGGAAGGACAAGTTGAACAAATCCTGGATGAAATTGAAACGCTGCTTAAGAATGGCGACGTGGCAGGGATTATTGTTGAACCTTTCCAGGGTGACGGTGGAAATAATGTTTCACCGGATGGTTTTCATGCGGAATTGTGTAATTTGGCTCATCTGTACGGTGCAGTGTTTATTGTTGACGAAGTCCAAACCGGAATGGGCCGTACCGGTAAATGGTGGGGAATAGAGGCGATTGGTGTAACGCCTGACATCCTTTGTGCAGCCAAAGGCCTGACATCCGGTTATGTTCCGCTCAGCGCTTGTGTAGCGCGGGAAGAAATGGCAGCTTGTTTAGGAAAATCTCAACACTTATTTTCCTATTCCGGACATCCCCCCTCCTGTGCTGTTGCAAGAAAGGTGATTGATATTATCGAGCAAGAGGGTTTGGTGGCAAATGCTGCACAGTGCGGTAAACAGCTTAAACGCGGTTTGAAACAACTACAAGCTCAATATGACTGCATTGTTGATGTGCGTGGAGAAGGATTGCATTTGGGGATGGAGGTTGAAGACCGAAAGACAGGTAAACCACTTGGAGGTTTATTTGCTTTACGTTCAGTAGAAAAGGGTTTGTATCCAGGCTATTTTGGCGAATCGAATAATGTGATGCGGCTGCACCCCCCATTGATCGTGAAAATCGACGAGATCGATTTCGCGGTCAGTGTGATCGGTTCAGTGGTGGAAGAATGGGAAAGGGGGATCTTCCCTGAGCAAACCATGATGCAATACCGCCAAAATTCATTTGGCCTCGGAGAGGGTTGAAAAATTTTTCGTCCCTTGCATGCCAAAAACCCACCTGCGTTTACTCCTCAAACCCAAAATGGATGTTGTGTCCGATCCTTACTTAACTACATAAGTAGAAGAATTCGAAGCTTTTTTCGAATCTGGAGGTTCCGAGTTCGACCCTCGGCGGGGGCACCTTGAATTTAATCTTACGGTTGTGCCGGTCTTAGGATCAACTGCGGGTCTTCTTTTGGATTGGTGTTTTCGGGCAGGGGCAGCGCAGTGTACTGCGCGCCGGTACCGATAGTGCCGTAGGGGACGTAGTAAACCTGGGTCACGCTGGCGGCTCCCAGGGTTTCATCCTGGAAGGCGAACAGCAAATACTGGCCATCCGGGCTGAACTGCGGATCGCGGTAACAGCATTTGCCGCTGATGGGATTAATGTTGGTCTGGGCTTTGTAGGTCTCGCGGTTAAACAGGTGCAGCTCGCCAAAACCTTCATTCCGAGAGAAGCCGGTCATGGCAAACAGTGCGCCGCCGTCCCAGGTGAAGCCGGTCAGGGTGGGGGTGCGGTTGTATTCCCCAAAGGTGAAATGCGGCTGTGGAAATTGCACCTGGACGGCCGGATTGCTGATGCAGCGGTCAACGGCGATGACCTGGGCGATGTCACCGCGGCGGCCGTCATCCAGCACACCCAGGGCGATCACTGCCAGGGTTTTGCTGTCTTTCGACCAGCGCGCAGCGATGCCGGCGTTGCGCTGGTAGGGCGCCAGTTCTTTGCAGCCGGCCATGTTGGTCAGGTCGGAATGCGAGTTGGTCTGGGCAAGTCGTTCCAGGTCAAAGGGCACCAGGTAGAGCAGGCGGTCCACGCTGACGGCAGCCTGTTTCCCGTCCGGAGAAACCTCGAAGGCATCCAGGTATTCAGCGTAGTTAAAGCAGGTGATTGTCCCAATGGTTCCGGCCAGGTCGGCGGTTTGGATGCACTTGCCGCTGATGTAAGTAAATCCCTGCCCGTCGGGCAGCCAGCGCAGGTATTTTTTGACTGTGCCGTCACTGGTGATTTGTTTGACCTGGCTGCCGTCTATGTTGGCGGTATAAATATTATTGGCCGCGATAAAGGCAATTTGATCCGCGCCGCCCAGGGTGGGAACGGTGGGCGCGGCTGTGGTGGGGGTATCCACAATTGCCGGGGTATCTGTGAAGATTGGCGCGGTGGTATTGGTGGGAATTGGCGCAGTGGTAGCTGTGCTGGTTGGCAGTACTTCCTCTGGTGTAAAGGGAATGGTGGCTATCTGGGCAATCGCTGCGGTGGGGGTGGGTGTTTTTTGGGGAGATACCAGCCCGATAATTAGATTTCTTCCGCCGTACAAGGTGATTAACAGCGCTAGCAATCCAATCCAAAGGATGGCCTTGTTCCCTTGAAATCCCTCGAAATGAGGTATGAATCGGTTCTTTTTCTTAGGCGCAGGCGCGCTGATGGGCGGTTGTTCTACCTGCACGGCTGGGGTGACAGCGGTTGCAGCTGTCTGAGGAGGCGGAGCGGTTGGCGCAGGCCTGCGCTCGATAATCGTTGCAGATGATTCGGCGGGTGCAGGGGGTTCAATGATGGTCGCGTTTGCCGGTGCAGGTTCAGCGGCGGGGTGGGGGGCAGGCTGAACGGCTTCTTTGACAATGGGAGGGGCTTTGGCTGGCTGGGGTGCTGGTTTTGGAGCAGGTTCGCCCAGGCTGTCCAGCACTTTTTGCAGTGCTGCAGCCATTTCTGCACAGGATTGGAAGCGGTTGTTGCGGTCTTTCTCCAGGGAGTGGTTGACAATTGCTTTGACCGTTTCTGGAATATCCGGATTGAGGTCGTTCAGGTCCGGAACCGGATCGTTGAGGTGCATCATCATCAAGGTCATGACCGAGTCGGCTTCAAAGGGCGGCCGCCCGCCCAATGCCTCAAACAGGGTGACGCCCAACGAATAGATATCCGAGCGGGCATCCGGATGCAGCCCCTGGATTTGTTCCGGCGACATATACAAAGCGGTACCCAGCACAGCCCCGGTGGCGGTGTGCTGCTGGCCGCCCAGGATACGCGCGATGCCAAAGTCCATCAATATGGCGTTGCCGCTGACATCCAGCATAACGTTGGCGGGTTTGATATCGCGGTGGATCAATCCGCGCTGGTGGGCGTAATCGGCTGCTTTGCAGACATCAATGATAAAGTGCAGCACATCCCGTATGGGCAAATGCCGGCCAGCCTGATTAATGCGCTTGATCCGTTCTTGCAGGGTTTCGCCGGCAACGAACTCCAGCACCATGAAATACAGGTCGCCGTCGTGATTGAAGTCATAGACCTGGACAATGTTTGGGTGGCGCAGGCGGGCAATAGCTGTGGCCTCCGATTCAAACCGGCGCACAAATTCCTCGTTGTTGGATAGGTGCGGATGGATTAGTTTAATTGCCACAGTGCGCTGCAGGTTGGGGTCTAGCGCTTTATAGACGGAGGACATGCCTCCCTGTCCCAATAGTTCTTCGATTTTATAGCGTCCCCCAATGGTTTGCCCTACCCAGCGGTCAGTTGCCATAGGTACCCTCCATGACTGGCTTGCGGCGGATTTATTCTTCGATCAGCCAGAGCCAGGCTTTGTCAAATGTGCAGATTGTGCGACCGGCTTCTGATGCGGCGATCATTGCCAGGAAGCCTTCATCAAAGACAGCCTGGCGGTTCATATAATTCTTTAGTGCTGTTTGATAGGTGCTTTCGCTTTGCTGGATGATATCCTGGTATTCTTTGACTTGATCTTCATAGGCTTTGACGGCATCCAGGTTGGTTTTATCCAGCGGAGGCAGCGGCTTTGGCGGAGACGGCAGCCGCGAAGGCGGCTTGGTGGTGTCGATTTCACCGATTTTTACGCCGTTGGTGAAAATCTCGATGATCGGTCCGCGTGCCACCACAGCCAGGCGGTTCGTGGTACCGTTTTGCCATTGGAAGGTGCTGTCTGCGGTCTTGGGATAAAAATCATGAATATTGGCAATTTCGCCGTCTGCCAGGGCGGTGAAGATCACATGCCCGTTGGCGAAGCGCGTGGCCAGGATCATATATTGGTTGGGTTTGTTTTTCTCCCCATCCGAGCGGAACATGAAGCCGCAGCCAGAAGAACCGTATTGGGTATCCCAGGTGATATCGGCGGCCAGGGCAAAGTCGGCGGCGGTGACTTCCATCTTGTCGTTGCCGTAAGCGAACTGCTGGTAGCCGCTGATCTCCAGGGTTAGCGGCCCTTGCAGCCAGCCTACCTTGCCCTGATCCGGGTCCAGGTTGTATTGGGGCAGTTCGGCGACAATTGGCGCGGCCACAGTCGCGGCGGCCAGATCGGACTCACTGCGGTTGGCAGCCCGGGCGGTTTGCGTTACCTGGATTTCCAGGGCTTTTTGGGTCGCTTTGGCCTCAGCTGTGGCTAATTCATTGACCTCCCCGCTGCCCAGTTTGGCGGCCGTAGCCGTTTGTGCAACAGCAGCGCTTAATCCGCTTAGGGTGGGGGTGGCTTGCTCGCCGCCTCCCAGCCCGGAACACCCGTACAGCAGAGATAGGCTAAAGACGAGCAGCCCCAAGACGCCAAGGATGAGACGAATTTTGTTTTTCATAGCCCGTACTCCCGAATCCGCTTTACGCGACTTGTGGTTAGCCGTCTTTGCGTTTGATAAAGACGAGAATGATGATGATGTACACACCGACCAACACCAGCTGTGCACCCCAGGTGGTAAACAGCCAGGAACGGAAGACCGCGGGATCATTTTTATTGACAAACGCCCAGCCAAACTCATCTCGTGTGCTGCCAATCATTCCTTCGGCACGCTCCACGGCGGAATTGCGGGCAGTTTCATATTTCAGCACATCTTTCTGATATTTTTCCATTTCCGCCTGGAAAACAGTAGTCTGAGTTTCGTATAACTCCATTTGGGCTTTGTAATTTTCCTGAATAATCGCCACATCATCCTGGTAGGCTTTTAATGCGTTCAGGTATTTGACCATTTCTACCTGGTCGTTTTGATCCGCAGGTGGTTCCGGAGCCGGTGGAATGACGGGTTCAGCGGGTTTCGGCGGCAGCGGGTTCGGTTTGATAATGGCTGGCAGATCAATTTCCGGGGCATAATATTGGCCAACACCGGGGAAATTACAGGAACCCGGGGCGAAGATGGCTGCCCCCATGCAGCGGCAGCCCAGGTTGGTTTTATCCTCGAGGGTCATTGCATCGCGCAGGTCTTCCGGCAGCTCCCAGCAGGGGTCTGCTGCCACATCGGAACCAATGCCAGTGATGCCGATCAGGCTCTCGAATGCCCAACGCGTGGAGGCGATGGCGCTGATGGTTTCCGGCACAGGCGCCAGCGCGCCGCTCAGGACGATCTGAGGGATGAGCAGCATAATCATAATCATGGGTGCAGAGGAGGCAGCCGGAGATAGAGCAGAAGCCAGCAGCCCGCAAACCATTCCGGCCATTGCAGCCAGTACCATGGTCACATACACCAGCCCAAATTCCACCATGCTGCCGGGCATATCAAAAGCCAGGAAGTGAATGGCGGTATAAGCAATGGCATGGTAAAAGGCCAGCAGCATGGCTACCCAGATCTTTGAGGCGACATAAGGAATAATCTTCAGGTTAACCAACCGCTCGCGTTTATAAATATCCTCTTCTTTGACAAACTCGCGCATTTGCGAGAGACCAGCTACCAGCAGACAGTAAATGGTCATTAAAAAGAGGGTGATTGCGCCGTTATAGCCGTTGCCGTCCTCGTAGGCAAAGGGTGCCTTGCCCATTAGCGGCGCGATGATGAAATCGAGCATTGCTACCCCTGGAGGGGCGAGCAGCATGAGGGTCAGGCTGGATTTATCACGCACCAGAATGCGTAAATTTCGTGCTGAAAGAACAAAAAACTGGTTCAGGGCAGAGGATTTCCGCTTTGGCTTGGGCTTTGGTGCGGCTGGTTGAGCCGGCTGCGCCAGTCCGGGGGGCTGTGCTGCTTGCGGTGCCTTGTTTTTTAATGGTTCAACGATATATTTTTGGTAGGCAGGGCTTTCCATGTAGCGTTTAGCCCATTCCTGGTTGGAGCCTTTGCTGGAATCATCCAGGATGGCATAAATCTGGTCAAATTCCATTTCTCGCGCGCGCTGTTCGCGTTCGGAGCGGAACGAATCGAAGTAGGCCAGCGCCTCGTCCGGAGGACCAAACCAGGCTAAATAGCCTCCGCGTGCCAGAAAGACCACTTTGTCTGCCAGCATCACGTTTTTGGTAGCATGGGTGACCATGACGATGGTGCGTCCCTGGTCTGCCAGGCGGCGCATCAGGTGCATAAAGGCAGTTTCGGTGCCGGGGTCCAGGCCGGAGGTGGGCTCATCCAGGAAGAACAGGCCAGGGGAGGTGAGCAATTCTACGCCAATGGAGACGCGCTTGATTTGCCCGCCGCTCAGCTTGCTGATCGGATTATCCTTGCGGTGCAGCAGGTCCAGGTCTTTCAGTACTTCCATGATGCGCTTGTGGCGCTCTTCCTTGGTGGTATCGCGCGGCATCCGCAGGCGGGCACTGTAATCCAGCGCCTGGTACACCGTCAGACCGGTATGGATGATGTCGCGCTGGGGCACAAAACCGATGTCGTTGCGTACTGCGTCAAAGTTGCTGTACACATTGGTGCCGTTGACCATCACCTGCCCGTGTGTGGCAGGGCGGTAGCCGATCATGGCCTCAATCAGGGTAGATTTCCCGCCGCCGCTTTGCCCGACCACCACGATAAATTCGCGCGGCTGGAAGGAAAGCGAAATATTTTGCAGGATATTGAGGTCTTTACGTACCCATTTGTTTAACCCAAAGGCTTCCACACGCAAACCGCGCGTATCGTCATACTGGTCCAGTTGATCTTGCTTAATCACAAAGCGGTGGCGGCCAATGCGGACGGTGTCATTTTCGTTTAACCAGACTTCTTTTTCATCAATGCGCCGGTCATTGACAAAGGTGCCGTTGGCACTGCGCAGGTCAATCAGGCGGTAGCGGTGGCCTACCCGTTCGATCTGGGCATGGAAGCGGGATACAGTCGGTGATTCCAGGACGACATCGTTGCCGGGATCGCGGCCAATCTGAATCAGGTTTTTTTCGCCAAAACGGATGGGACGCATTTCGCCCGAAGGGGCAGCTGCAGGCTGGTTGTACACCATCGTGACCATCAAGCCGGGATCCAGGCTGCCAATGCGCAGCAGATCGCCGTCATTGAGGATATGCGGCGCAGTCAGCGGCCGCCCTTCCAGCTGGATGGGATTGCCTGCATCCGGCAGCGTGGTGAGCTGGTAGCCGCCCGGGACGCGGTCTAAACGGGCATGGCTGCGCGAAACAATCCGTGAATTGATTGCAATGTCATTGTCTTCAGCGCGGCCAATGCGGATGGACGCTTTGGTGAGGGAAACGGTGAAGGCTTTTTCACCGGCGATTGTGACCGTCAGGGTGGGTGGGGCTGACTGAACAGGAAAGATGGGCTCTTCCCCAATCATGGTCGCCGCGCTGACCCGTTGGCCTTCCATAAATGTGGCCAGTTGATCGGCGGGTGGGGTTTCCATGAGGGTTTCTGCTGCGGTTGGCAGTTGAATAACCAGACTGACGGCCTGTCCCAGGCGGATTTCATCACCGGAATTTAACGGGTGTAGGCCGGTAATGCGCTCGCCATTGACAAATGTGCCGTTGCTGCTGCCCAGGTCTTCCAGGGTGCAGGTTTGTCCTTGCAGACTCAGGCGGGCATGCCTGCGCGATACCCCCGGTGATTGGATTACAAAATCTGATGCGGGATCGCGGCCCAGAATCACTTCAGGTTGATTAATTGGGAAGGTTTCCCCTGAAGAAGGGCCGTCTTTTATTACAAGCACGGGCTGGAGATTGGTTTTCATGGGCAAGGCCTTTCCTCTATACCGCTTGCGAACCTGCACTGCGTTTGAAGCGACGGTTTATGCAGAGAAAGATAGCCGTTAAGACCTGATTCCCCCACTACGAATAAAAAAAATCCGTGCTGTTAAGATCTACCTGGCCGGATTGAAGCTGCGTCTGTAGGTTTGGGTTTTCGTGGGATTTAATTAATGTAATTATACAGTCAGACAAACCACAATGATACAAAGATTTTTTTAGAGTTTGTTTTTTGTAGTTTTAGCCTGGTTGGGTGCTTTTTAAACAGAACAGGCAATATGGATTTCATTCAGGGGAATTAATTCTGTCCAGGCAAAAATTTACCGCCGGTCTGTAAACCAGCGGTAACCACTTCAAGCCTGCTAACCCGATTGGCAGATGGCTATCCCTGTACAAAGGTCCCGTTTCGCAGATCAGCCAGAGCCTGTTGGATTTCTTCG
>JAJUJY010000025.1 GCA_029265085.1 Chloroflexota bacterium | reverse complement strand
GAGCAATCCAACCCTCGCTCCCTCCGGACGGCAAATTCGGCTCACCAGCCTGTCCAGCTGCGCAGGCTGAGCGTCCAAACTAAGCGCTGAAGCGCTGGCGCAAGTTTTGCGCCCGATTTCAAACCAGTTTCAAGCCAAAGATTACCCCGATCTGTTGGTTGGGTTAGACGCGCCTGATGACGCTGCTGTTTGGAAAATTGATGAAAATCGTGCCCTCGTCCTTACCACCGATTTCTTTACCCCTGTGGTAGATGACCCCTATCCGTATGGTTTGATAGCAGCAGCAAACAGCATCTCCGATATTTACGCAATGGGCGGCAAGCCATTTTTAGCGATTAATATAGCCGCCTTCCCTCCGGAGCTCCCGCCTGAATTTCTATCAGAAATAATTCGGGGGGGCGCCGAAAAAGCCCGTGAAGCCGGGGTCGTGGTAGCTGGCGGGCATACCATTCAAGACAAAGAACCAAAATTTGGCCTGGTGGTGATCGGTTTTGTTGATCCGCAGAAAATGCTTACCAAAGGCGGAGCGCGCCCTGGTGACCGGCTGGTTTTAACCAAGCCGCTTGGGTTTGGCGTAACCACCACAGCCTTAAAACGCGGCCAGGCAGCCCCGGAAGATGTTGATGAAGCAATCCAATGGATGTCAAAATTAAATGCACAGGCTTCACAACTGGCCGTTGAGTTCGGAGTTCGGTCAGCCACTGATATTACAGGGTACAGTTTGCTTGGGCACAGCCTGGAAATGGCCAACGCCAGCCAGGTCGCCTTCAAATTCCAATTTAATCAATTACCTTTTTTAACTCATGCTCGAAAATACGCTGAAGCCTGGACCTTCCCTGGCGGCGCCAGTGACAACCGCCTCTATTTTCAAGATCAAGTCCATTTTGCACCCTCGATTTCGGAACTAAAAATGATGTTGATGTTTGACCCGCAAACCAGCGGTGGTTTATTGTTATCCGTGCCTGCTGATCAAATTCACCGACTGGAAGAACGCGCCGCACAAATTGGACAACCCATCTGGCAGATTGGCGAAGTAATCGAGGGAGCTGGAATCTATGTGGAATGATTTATCGCCAGTATGGCACAGCTGCCTGGAAGAAGCCTGGCAAGCCTACTGTGCCGGCACTGTACCAATCGGTGCAGTGATCACTGGGCCGCAAGGGGAAATTATTGCCCGTGGGCGGAATCATATTTTTGATGATCTGGCTGCGCCTGGGCAGGTAAGCCGTAATCAGCTTGCCCACGCCGAGTTAAATGCGCTTTTACAGTTTCGCAGAGATTTAATAAACGCCCACGAATGTGCAATATTCACCACCATGGAACCGTGCCCCTTATGCATGGGAGCAATTTATATGTCCGGTATTCGCACTATTCACTTTGCCGCTCGCGATACCTATGCTGGTAGTACAAATCTGCTGGGTACCACACCCTATCTGAGGGTTAAACCGATTGGAATTTTTCGTCCACAAAACCCTGTTCTGGAAGCGGTATTAATCAGCATCATCACCGAATTTGATCTGCGCAGATACTCGAACCATGACCATCGTGATCAATCTCCAGTTATCAAAGCCTGGGAAAATACAGTCCCAAAAGGTGTTCAATTGGGGAAAAAATTACTTCAAAACCAGACGTTGCAAGATTTTTGCAGCAAGCAGGTTCCTGTTCAAAACGTCATGGACTATTTAGCTGGGTTGCTCGCAAAGGATGCGTAAATGAATAGCCTGGATCTCCAGTTTCAATCACACCGTTCGCCCGTATTTGTGCTGGGAGGGATGTGCGCTGCCACTCAACCCCTGGCAGTTGCCGCCGGTTTAAAAGCACTTCAAGCGGGCGGGAACGCTGCTGACGCAGCCGTGGCAATCGCCGCCGCATTGAATGTAACCGAACCAACCTCCACCGGGCTGGGCGGCGATTGTTTCGCCTTATATTATGATGCAAACTCCAGAAAGGTATTTGCCCTAAACGGCTCCGGGCGCAGTCCGGCAAGTCTATCTCTGGAACGTCTCAAGAAAGAAGGTTATGCAGAACAGCTTCCTCCGTATCACCCATATACCATAACGGTTCCGGGAGCCTGCGCAGGTTGGTGCGACCTGGTTGAACGCTTTGGGCGTCTTTCGCTTTCCACAACACTCGCGCCAGCAATCCACTTAGCTGAAAAAGGCTTTCCAACAGCCCCAATGACAGCCTATTTTTGGCAGCGTGCTGCTCAAAACCAGTTAGGAAAAGCGTTGAATGGAATCGAGTTGACCATTTCTGGGCGCGGTCCCCAGGCTGGAGAAATTTTTCGCAACCCAGGATTAGCACGAACACTAAAAGCCATTGCGGAAGGTGGAAAAAGCGTCTATTATCAAGGCGAAATTGCCGAAGCAATTGCAGCGATCATCCAGGAAGCAGGCGGTTGTTTATCGGTTGAAGATCTGGCCGCGCACACCTCCACCTGGGAAGAACCCATCTCGGTCGATTATCGCGGACTGCGGTTTTGGGAATGCCCGCCCAACGGGCAAGGATTGGCAGCGCTTTTGGCGCTCAATTTATTAAATGGTTTTGATCTAAATGAACTACCTGTCTTGTCCGCTCAGCGTCTGCACCTGGAGATTGAAGCCATGCGGTTGGCCTTTTCCGATGCGTTCTACTATATTGCTGATCCGGCCTTTCATCCAGCCCCACTGAAAGCCTTGCTCAGCCAGGAATATGCCGCGGAACGCCGAAAACTAATCGACCGGCAGCGCGCCTTGCCGGAAGTTCATCACGGTCAGCCGCCCGCCACCCGCGACACAGTATATTTCAGCGTGGTAGATGCCGAAGGAAACGCCTGCTCATTTATCAACAGCAACTATATGGGGTTTGGTACGGGAATTGTCCCAAGAGGCTGGGGTTTTAGCCTGCAAAACCGCGGGCATAATTTCAATTTACAACCCGGCCACCCCAATGTGGTGGAGCCGCGTAAACGGCCTTATCACACGATCATTCCAGCTCTGGCTACCCGGGTAGAAGATGAATCCTTATATGCCTGTTTTGGCGTGATGGGCGGTTTCATGCAGCCGCAAGGACACCTGCAGGTAGCCGTCAGCCTTGCCAATGATCATCTTGATCCCCAGGCAGCCCTGGACTTACCGCGTTTCTGCCTGCTGCCGGAGAAAAAATCCGGGCTGGTTGCCTTGGAAGATGGCCTTCCCCTTCAAACAATGGCGGAACTGGCTGAAATGGGACATCCTGTTGAACCTGTGCGCGGCATGCGCCGTGCATTGTTTGGGCGCGGGCAAATCATCCTGCGTGATCCACAATCCGGTGTGCTGTGCGGCGGCAGTGACCCGCGTGGAGACGGCTGCGCAATGTCGCTTTCCTGATTTTTCCCCGTCTGCAGCGCATCATGCTACTTTTGTTCTATTAATGATACAATATCGAACATGGTAAAGATTTCGGAGCACCTGCAAGGCATTTTAGACACCTTACCCACCCGCCCCGGCTGTTATATTTACAAAGACGCCGAAGGCCAAATCATTTATGTGGGTAAGGCAATCAATTTGCGCAACCGGGTGCGTTCCTATTTCCAAAAAACCTCAGACCAGGATTTTAAGACCCGTCAGCTTGTCCACCGAATTGCCGATATTGAATGGATCGTGGTTGGATCCGAGCTGGAAGCTTTGATCCTGGAAATGAATCTGATCAAAAAGCACCGTCCGCGTTACAACATCCGCCTAAAGGACGATAAGCGCTATCCATACATCAAGGTGCATTGGAAAGACCCATTTCCAAAAGTAACCGTTACCCGGCAAATGGTTAATGATGGTTCGCGCTATTTTGGCCCCTATACCTCTGTCTGGGCAGTCCACCAGACCCTGGATGTTCTTCGCAGGATTTTTCCCTACCTGACTTGTGACCGAGAAATCACCGGTAAAGATGCCCGCCCCTGCCTGTATTACGATATCAAACTTTGTTCCGGCCCCTGTATTGGAGCTGTAAACGAAACGCAATACCGGCAATTAATCGATGATTTGTGCCAGTTTTTAGATGGGCGCACCGGTCCAATTGTTTCTCGCTTGCAGCAAGAAATGGAACAGGCTGCCGAAGAATTGAAATTTGAGCGGGCTGCCGCTATTCGAGACCAGCTTCAAGCGATCGAGAAAGTGGTAGAAAAACAAAAAGTGATCTCTTCCGAACAACTTGACTCGGATGTGATCGCGATGGCACGTGATGACGGCGAAGCCTGCGTACAGGTCTTTTTCATTCGCGGCGGCAAAATGATTGGCCGAGAATATTTCGTCCTGGAAGGCGCACAGGATGAAGGGGATACCGAAGTCCTGGCTCAATTTATCAAACAATTTTATTCAGAGGCGGCCAGTATTCCATCGCAAGTATTGCTTCCCCGCGAGGTAGAAGAAGCACAGGTGATCCAGCAGTGGCTGCATACCAGCCGCGGTAATCCCAAAGTTGAACTGGTGGTTCCTCACCAGGGCACACCGCAAGAACTGGTTGAAATGGCAACGGAAAATGCCGCAGAGACCTTGCGGTCTTTACGCGCCCAATGGAACGCAGATACCAACCGCCAATCAGAGGCATTAGCAGAACTGCAACAGGCGCTTAACCTTCCTGAGCCGCCCAACCGGATCGAATGTTATGATATTTCCAACACCCAAGGTACGTATGCTGTGGGCAGCATGGTTGTGTTTGAACAGGGCGTACCCAAAAAGAACTTATACCGCCGTTTCAACATCCAAACCGTGGTTGGTCCAGACGATTTTGCCAGCATGGAAGAAGTACTCACCCGCCGGTTTAAACGCTGGCAGTCTGCCCAAGAGCAGCGCGGTCCAGGCGCAAAACTGGATCCATCGTTTGCATTTTTACCGGATTTACTCATCGTGGATGGCGGTAAAGGTCAGCTTGGAAGAGCTGTGGCTGTCTTAAAAGAATTTAACCTGACAGATAAGGTCCCTGTGGTTGGTTTGGCCAAACAACTGGAAGAATTGTTTTTACCTGGTCAAAGCACTTCGATATTATTACCGCGCCATTCACAAGGGCTCTACCTGGTACAGCGTATCCGTGATGAAGCCCACCGCTTTGCCATTACCGCACACCGCAACCGCCGTTCGAAAGAAGGGCTTGCTTCTCGATTAGACAAGATTCCTGGGATTGGTCCTGCGCGCCGGCGCATCCTGCTGCAGCGATTTGGCAGCCTGGAACGAATTCAGGCAGCCTCATTAGAAGAGCTGATGGATATTAAGGGGATTACCGAAGAAATAGCAATTGCCTTGCGTACGCAATTGGATTAACGCTGACTGCGTCTTTGTTCTACCCAGGCAGGAGCAACTTTTTTCACCCATTTTGCCGTTGTGGAAGTCAGATGAATCCATGGCGCTGATAGCCGTACCCGGGGCTTTCCTGAAGAAATCACATTTCGTAGTTCTTCTGCGGTAGAGAAGTACGGCAGCATCATGGTTGCCCGGCCAAGCTCTACAAGCACATGCGCATCTGAGCCAACGGTACCAGCCAATTGGTGCTGCTTAGCAAAAGACATCGCATTGGTATTATAAAATGGGTTGGTACAGCGAGAATTAAATACCTCTATGGCATCCACAAACGGAATAATCTCCAATAAATCTTTACCTGCCCAGCCCCGGTGGACATCCATCGGATGTGAAACGCTGATAAATGCCCCCTGTTCACGCAGCCGGGCAATTGCTTCCAGAGGGGGAAGATGCGCTGGAATTTCCTCTTGTACAAAGGCCGCGATTAATTCCCCTTTTTGAGTCAAAATCTCTTCGCCGATAATTATTAAATCTGGAGCTAATTTTTTGGCTGCCAGGCCGCCCTGAATGGTATTGTGATCCGTGATGATTAAGCGATCAATACCCCGTTGGCGCGCCGCATGAATGAGATCCGGCAGGCGTGCCAGGCTGTCTTTCGAATAAATCGTATGCGCATGAAATTCAACTTTTAGCCAGTTCACTCCGCTCCACCTTAAATCCCAACAAATCTCTAGAAAAAATCCAGGTAAATAAGCCCAGCGATACCCCAAACCACAACGTTGCCAGCCGGATTAATAAAGTCGCAGCAGAAGCTGTTGCTGCATCCACCCCAGCCAACAAAGCCAACATGGCCGCAATAGATGCCTCAGATGCACCTAAACCGCCCGGCAAGGCAGAAATAGCCCCCACCACCACGGAAAAAGCCAGGATGAAAATAGCCAATCCGAGGGTATGGGAACCGGCGGGCAAGCCCAGACCTTGCAAAATATAGTAAAAACCAACTCCCTCTCCCACCCAGGAAATCGTCCCCAAAGCGACTGCGAAAAAGGTAGCTTGCGGTCGGAAAATCGCAAAACTACCCTCATAAAATTCTCGAATTGTTGGCATCACGCGTTTAATGCCCGGAAGCCGCTCACCCAATGCTAAAAACCATAAAGCCAATGGACGAATTTGTGAAATAATGACTGCCCCAACCAGCACCACCAATGCCACCACAAATGCAGGCCAATACTGTGGGTAAGCCAATACCCCCAACGTGGAAAGTGCTAATAAGGCAAGCCCATCACTGATCCGTTCTGCAACCACAACCGATACCCCTCTGGCCGCCGGGACACCGGTCATTTGCTCAACCCAAACTCCTTTGAGCACTTCCCCAACTTTTCCTGGGGTTACTGCCAGCGGAAAGCCCGCCACAAACATACGCAAACTTTGCCACCAGGGAACATTCTTTGCACCAATTTGATGCAAGTAATAATGCCATTTTAGAAAACGTAATGAATAATTAAAAAAGGTGAACCCCATCGCAATTGGGAACACACGCCAATCAAAATTGCGGATGGTTTCACCCACCAGGCGCAAATCACCAAATAAACCCAGGCCAATGACCACCAAAAGGCCCAATAACAATCCGGGGATTACCCGCCGGGTAATGGATGATTGTTTACCAGCTGTGCCAGATATTTTCATTCCACCGATTATAACTGATCTGCTTCCCAAGAATCACCCGATTAACTTTAATATGTTTAGGATTTTAACAATGGTATAATAATTTCAAGAATCGCTGTGATCTATTTGGAGGAGATGTAGATCCAGCAGCCCGTTTTTATCCCCCGTAACCATTCGAACGATCAAAATTTCAAACTATTTGGAGGAGACTGTGAAACGCATTACCCTTTTAACACTCTGTACTTTGGTACTGCTTTCGATGGTCCTGGCAGCCTGCCAGCCCGCAGCCAAAACAGAAGCCCCTGCAGAATCATACCCTGCTGCCGAACAACCCGCTGAAGGTCAGAGTGCCTATCCCGCTGGTGGAACAGTTGTCCGCGTTGCCACGGATGCCACCTTCCCGCCTTTCGAGATTGTCGATGAAGCAACCAAAGAATTATCTGGTTTTGATGTGGAATTGATGAACGCAATCGCTGAAAAAGCAGGCATCACCCTGGAGTGGACCAATTTGCCCTTCGATCCAATGTTGGCAGGTTTGTCTGAATGTCAGTTTGATGCCGCCATCGCCGCCATCACAATCACTGAGGAACGCAAAGCATCCATGCTCTTCTCAGACCCCTATATCAATGCTGGACAGATTGTTGTTGTCCGCAAAGATGAGGCAGCCATTACCGGCAAAGCCGATCTGGAAGGCAAGACGCTCGGCGCCCAATTAGGCACAACCGGCGAAATCGAAGCCAAAGCAATTGCAAACGTTACCTATAAACCCTATGACACCTACGACCTGGCCTTCCTGGATCTGGCTAACGGCCAAATTGATGCCGTAATTGCCGATTACCCGACTGCTTTAGGTTTCATTGGAAAAAATCCCGAAGGTCTGAAGACTGTAGGTGAAGTGTTCACAGACGAATCATACGGTATCGCCGTATGCAAAAACCGCGCTGACCTGGTGGAAACGCTAAATGCCGCCTTGAAAGCGGTCAAAGATGAGGGGATTGTGACCACCCTCGAACAGAAATGGTTAGCTGGTCAATAGTTCTGCGCTAATCACTGCCTGCAAGGTGACCTCCCGCCTTGCAGGCAATTTTTTATCTCACCAATGGACGGAATGATGACAACACCCAATCCTAAAACAACTTTAAATGCACCGGTGACCAAGAAAATCGCTTTTGATTCGTGGTGGTTTTTGGTACTTGGTGTAATTGCACTTATCCTGTTTTTAATTTTTACAAGTCCTGATCCATATCAGCGGATCCTTGTGTATGTTTCGGATGGCGTCTGGGTCACATTACGAACCACAATCATCTCATTTGGACTTGTCCTCGTTGGTGGTTTAATCGGTGGCCTTGGCCGTATATCCAAATCAAAAATTATCCGCGGACTCGCCACTGTCTATGTGGAGGTCATTCGCGGTATTCCTGTTCTGGTTCAATTGATGTTCTGGTATTTTGCCTTCCCGTCAGTGATTAAAGGATTGGGCAGTGCATTAAATTACGCGCCATTGATAAATTACAAAGCCGATCCATTATTCATGGCAATCCTCGGTTTGACCATCTGTTATTCGGCCTACATGTCTGAGGTCTATCGGGCAGGCATCCAAAGCATCCATAAAGGACAAATGGAGGCTGCCCGCAGTCTGGGTATGACCTATTTCCAGGCCATGCGGTACGTCGTCTTACCCCAGGCCATTCGGGTAATTTTGCCGCCGGTCGGCAACGAATTCATTACCTTGCTCAAAGACACTTCATTGGTCAGTGTTGTGGCAGTCTCAGATCTGACACGCCGGGGTCGTGAATTTATGGCCTCCAACTTTACCCCGGTGGAGCCCTGGATCATGGTTGCTTTACTGTATCTGGTAATGACCTTGATTAGCGCTCGAATCGTCAATTGGATTGAAGCCAAGTATAAGCTGGAGAAATAGCTCATGGAAAAACAACCGATTATCCATATTGAAAATATCCACAAGCATTTCGGCAGCGTTCATGCACTCAAGGGTGTTAACCTGGACATTCACAAAGGCGAAGTTGTGGTAATCATTGGTCCTTCCGGTTCTGGCAAATCAACCCTGCTGCGCTGCATCAACCGCCTGGAAGAATTTGACCAGGGAAAAATCATTGTTGACAATATTCCCCTGGACTCTGCGGAAAATATCAACACAGTTCGCACAGAAGTGGGCATGGTATTTCAGCAGTTCAACCTCTTCCCCCACCTGACCGTATTGGAAAACATCACCCTGGCTCAAAATATTGTCCGGAAACGGGATAAGGCCGAATCTGAAAAAGTAGCCATGGAATTATTGAACAAAGTTGGCATTCCGGATAAAGCCTATTATTATCCTGGACAGTTATCAGGCGGGCAGCAGCAGCGCGTAGCAATTGCCCGCGCATTGGCCATGAACCCAAAAATCATGTTATTTGATGAGCCAACCAGTGCTTTAGACCCGGAAATGATTCAAGAGGTACTGGATGTCATGGTCAACCTGGCCAAAGAAGGAATGACGATGGTAGTCGTTTCCCATGAAATGGGATTTGCACGCGCCGCAGCCCACCGCGCAATCCTGATGGATGAAGGCCAGATTATCGAAGAAGCACCACCAGACGTTTTATTTACCAATCCGAAACAGGAACGGACCCGTTCCTTCCTTAGCAAGGTTCTACCGTGAGATTGCCCGTCGGGGTATAATTAGGTCACTGGTCAGGATTAAAACGGGGGAACCCAGATCTGACCGAAACCCCATGCTTTTGAAGCACAAAAATGCTTGTTTCCGGGAGGTAAAACGAATGCGACAGGTTACCGGCAGGATCATCCTCTGGTTAGCAATCTTATTTAGCTTAGTTGGCCCGCATTCAATTCAAGCGCAATCGGGACGAGCAACCAATATCTACCAAATCAGTCCAGCGGTTTGCCCATCCACAGGCTGCGCCGCTGGACAACGGATTAATTTCCGCACAGATTTTGACCTGGGGACATACGATCCCGCAATGGCGAATAATGTTCAGGTCTGTTTTTATGCGCCGATTAATTGGTCAGCTGAAGGACTTCGAATTGCCGCCACAGGAGGAGTAACCAGCACGGGTTATATCCCCAGCACCACCTACTGCTCCCCAGCCTCCGAAGGGTACAATCTCCTGGGCGGGGCACTGGCGTCTATCCCCACCATCCAAATCGGTGACTCTCTTGAATTTGCTCTGCGGATTGGAAGCACTGCCACTACGCCGGGTTCCATCATGGTCCGCATCCTGGAACAAAACAGCGGAGGTTGGTCGCAAACTCAACAAGCCTTCCTGGCAGTTCCGGTGATCCCCACGATTGCAACCATTTATGTAGCAAACGATGCAGCCGCCTGCAACGTCAATGCACCATGCTATATCAACAGCGGAGACGACCAGTCAACGGGCATTGGAACTGGGCTGAAAGACGCGATCGATTCTCACCCGCTTCCTGCACAACCTGCGACAATTGTGGTTCTGGGAAATTACACCATCAAAAATTTTTCCGTACTGGTTGATAAACCCCATACCATTCAGGGGTTATCCAATTCACAAATCACCTACAGTGGAACTACCTGTACAAACTCCATGTTAAAGTTTACTGCCGGTGGCGTTTTGCAAAACATCAATCTTAATGATGGCAGCTGCACCACAACCAACCGGGACTTATTAGTGATTGATAGTCCCAATGATGTCCGGGTTCAGTCCAATACGTTTACAGGCGGAGATGATGCGATCCGAGTTTTGGATAACAGCGGGAAAGCTGTAATCGAATTTAATCAAATTCAAAATAATAGTGGATATGCCATCTTGCGTGAGGCTGGCAGCTTAACCGGAACGATCCTGGCGACTGCAAATAATCTATACGAAAACCGCCCAGGCGCACAGGTAGATTGCAGCTTTTTAGGAGAAGTCGAGCATAATTTCTGGGGATACAACGCATCGGTTAGTACAGCAGCCGCTCAATGCACCGCAACTGCAGGGAAACGATTGGGTGCGCCCATTGCTTTAAAATCCTCTGGTCCAGGTGTGCAGGGAGAGAAAGTTACAGTTACCACGACCAAATCCTATGCAATGAATAACCAGGTTGGTTTTCAAACCACCGATATCAATAGTATTGGCATGTACATTCTTAATCACGGCAGGGGAACCCCTGAAAATGTTCCATTTACTGGTGGTATGCCCGGCAGTTTAACCCCTTGCAGCAATTATTACGATGTGTTCCTGGCGGATACAACCACCCCACCCACTAACCTGGACCTTTTCTTCCGTTATGACGCCACGGCTGGCTGCACCGCGATGGTGGAATCAACCAGCTATTGCGGGCAGACAGATCCTGCCCTGTTCCCATTATGGTGGTATGACCCGGCTACCAATGTCACAGATGGATGGGATACCACCGGGCAATCTCCAGCCGGGACTGGTGCTGGTGGATCGGCTGGACAGGTTACAAGCTGCCAGACCACTCCAAAGGAGATTCAAGTATCGCTGGATGGAAGCGGCCGGCCGGATTTATTATCTGATTTAAACTTTACCCCCTTTGTGGTTGGCCTAAATCCACAATCCAGCTCGGTTATCATGACGCTGTTCCAGGCCGTTCCAGGCAACGCTCAGGCCGCAGTGCAATGGGTCACCAGCAGCGAAGTGAACACCACCGGATTCTATGTCTTGCGCAGCCTCTCAGAAAGTGGCGGATTTGAACGGGTCAGCCCGTTGATCTTAAAAAAAGGTTCTGCGATATTGGGAGCTTCTTATGAATATGTGGATACTGGGTTAAGCAACGGAACCAAGTATTATTATCGCCTTGAGATCATCGGCACCACACAAGAATCAAATTTTTCCAGTGTAATCAATGTAACCCCTGGCGTCTCAACTGCGACAACCACTGCCACAGCAACAGCCAGCCAAACTGCAACCGCAACCTCAACCGCTACTCCTACACCAACCATTACTGGCTCAGTCACAGTCAGCCCGACAGTAACCGTAACCCGCACAATCACCCCTACCCGTACCCACACACCAACACGGATTCCTACTCGCACCCGCACACCTACCCGGATACCACCCCGCCCAACCTGGACTCGCACGCCGACTCGTACCGCATTTCCAACACGGACTCTCACAATTGGCATCGGTTCACCAATGCCCAGTTCCACCACAAGCGGACAATCGGGATATCCTGCTCAGGGGACTGTAACCCCATCCCTGATCGCATCTTTGTCACCGACATTTGCGATCACTACCAGTGCAACATCTGCCAGCGGGTATCCAGTCCAAAATGGCACCGAAACAGCTGCTCCGGATCAGACAATAACCCCAAGCGCAACCGCTGAACAGGTTAACACGCCCACCCCAACCGCAACACCCGCTCCTGCCAATCGGTTTAATCGTTTTTGGCCGTACTTATTGGGAATTTTGTTGGTCGAGCTAGCTATCTTAATCGGGGCAGGGTTCTATTTATACCGCCGAGGGGTATTGAAACTGCCTTTCTTACCACCAGTTACCCCGCCCCCTCCTCCTGATAGTGAGGAAAAATCCGGCGGACAGCATCCTGAATCATAGCAAAAAAACTCGCACCCATAAAATGGTGCGAGTTTTAATTTGTGACCTTGATTTGATGAAAAATTGGTTGATTTTTTGACAATTCATCCCAATTGTGCTATATATAGTGCTCGTACGCCAAAGGTGAATCTTACCCCAACGTACACCCGGGAGGGATTAAGATCTACGAAATTCTCCATGCAGGAGCGTCTATGCAGCGCGAGCGAGTATCTGAAAATGTTTATTGGTTCCAAAGTGAAATTTATGCCCAGGTTACGGCTGGAGCAATTACCGGTCCGCAATGGGCAGTAGTCATTGATACGCTGGCGCTGCCAGAAGAAACCCTAGCCATGCGGGCTTTTATCGAAGAACAACTTGGAGTTCCAGTGCGCTATGTTATCAATACGCACTACCACGCCGATCATACCTGGGGAAACTGCTTCTTCCCCGGTGCTACAATTGTCTCCCATTTACGCTGCCGTGAAATGATTGAGCAGCGCGGACCGGCTTCATTGGAGTCTGCCCGCCGCCAAAATCCAGTTTTTCGCCAGGTAAAATTGGTTCCGCCGCACCTGACCTTTTCAGATGGCAACCTCTCGCTGCGTGTCGGCAAGAAAAATTTGATCCTGATGCCCACTCCAGGACACAGCCAGGATGGTATCTCCGTTTTAGTTGAAGAAGATCGCGTATTATTTGCTGGAGATGCCTTTATGCCCTTGCCCTATATTGTAGATGGTGATCCTGAATTGCTCACGAACACAATTAAGAGCATGGCAAAAATGGGATTGGAAAATATAGTTCAAGGACACGGCGACATTATTCTGCGCGGTGAAATTGACGAAGCAGTTAAAGACAATATTGCCTATCTTTCTACCATTCGCAAATCTGTTAAAGCAGCATTAAAGAAGAAGAATCCCATGCATGCGATTTTTGAAATTGATATTGAATCGTGTGGGAAAAGCCGGGTTTTCCTGGGCGGCCTGGCGGATGATCTACACAAGCGCAATGTCCGCTTCCTGCTGAAGCAGATTGCGGAGGAAGAAGGAATTGATCTGAACGCACTGATGGCAGCTGCCGAGGAAGAGGAAGAATAAAATAGGAAAAGACCGCCGGATTTTCTCGGCGGTCCTTTTTATCTTAATGCGGTTGAGAATTATTTATTTTTGAAACATCAGGCCTTGAATTAGCTTTCTTTTTTTGCAGATAAGCCCGCAGACCTACCGGTCGTTCTGTGCCATTGCGCAATCTTTCCAAATTCGGCCGGAGAGCCCATAAAACAATTAAAGTCGCGGCGACACCGTACAGCACATAAACCCATGAAGAGAGCCCAAGCGCTGCACGAATAGCAAAAACAACCAGCGCCGTTACCGCAATACTGATTGTGGTCATCGAGGCATATCCAATCAATAGGAATGCCAGCAAACCGACCGGTAAGATAATTGCCCAAATTGGAGGCCATAAGGCAATTGCTCCACCATACGCTGTGGCCCCCCCAGCCCCGCCGCGAAGGACAATTTTCCCTTTTGTACCTTTTTCAATCAGGAATACGGAATAATTATGGCCAATAATTGCCAGCGCAGCTGCCGCAACCTGGATCAATGGATACCCTGGGGTTAACCAATTGACAATCCACATGGTCGATACACCCTTGAAGATATCCAATAGTCCGGTAAATAGACCGGCCAGGAAACCCGCCGCCCGCATGGCATTCGTTCCACCGGTTCGACCACTTTCAATGTTACGAATATCTTTTCCGCTTGCAATTTTTACTACGATTAAGCCAAACGGAATCGAACCTACAAAATAAGAAAGTACCAATACAAGAAGTAAATTCCAACCGTTGATCATCAATCCTCCAAAGCGAATGATATAACCCCAGCAATTATTAGAAGTTACGTTGTTTATTCCACAACGAGGTTTACAGCGTTAACCTTCCCATCATTGATCCAAAAACTTTTTAGCTGCCATCCATCCTGAACAGGAGAAGCAATTAACATATATGTTCCAGGATAATTAAATTCTTGAATATCTGTTTCGGATGGATGGTCAGGTCCTTTTGGGTGCGAATGAAATGAAGCGACCATTTCCAGCTTTCGAGACTCCATATCATCAAAAGCCTGGATCATTTCGACCGGTTCCATGTAAAAACGAACTGCACTGTGGGACTGGTTGGTTATTGGATAAATAATTTTGCTATCATTTCCTGTCCCGCCAATTAATCCACAGGCTTCTTCAGGAAGATGAGCCACAAGGTGTGAAATGATCGTATCGAATTGATCCTGTTTCAGCTTAAACTCCATGGTATTTTACCCCCGAACCAGGATAGCAATTCCAAGCACAATCACCAACATCACAACAGGTTCAATCCATAAATTTCGCCAGGACCGCTCCTCTTCAATCCCACCCGCAAGACTCGTCAGGCTGTATGCCAGCCCCATGACAATCAATCCAAAGCGTAATGCTGAAACAGGCCAGTAATGCAAGGCTAAGACGAGCTGAGATAAAACCAGCATAATTCCAAACGCCCAGGCAAATCGCCATCGCCCCCCCAAGCGAAGGTATAAGGTTCGCAGGACAACCAGAAACAGCGTGGGGGCAAGGATAAATAGCAAAGAATAGAGACGCATCCCGGCAGCCTTCACCGTGATCGCCAGGATGAGATACAAAGCAAATGAGACAGCCGTTAACCCCACAGTAGCAGGCGCATTCCTCACATCTGAGATATCCACGACCAGGTATTCAGCAAGCAGCACAAGTCCAAAAAGGATTCCACCCAGGGCAAACACAGCCCACCATTCCACACCGGATTGTAACGTGGTTAACGGAATCCCAATTGCCCAGGCAGTCAATGCAGGCAGCAACCAGTGCGGAACCCTTCGGCTGGATACCATTGCGGGGTGTTCTTGCAGCAGCCAATCTGTACCAGCCGCGGCCAAAATCGCAACCACTGCCGATACAATCGTGGAAAAGTCCAGGCGCATTACAAACAGAAAGCCCGGTAATTGTAAATTGACAATCTGAGCAGGAATTTTTACAAAAGGCGTTAATGCGTATGCCAATAAAATAGTGGCAATAACCACGCTCAACCGGTTAGGATCCGGCAAATGGCGGTGCTGCTCAACATTTTCCATATACTCCATTTTACTCATTCCCTGTCAAGCCTGCCAGGGATAAATATTTTTTGACCCCTATTATCAACTCAATTAATCAATGCTTTATTTTTGAATTTTCGGTATATACTAACCTGGAATTCTACTACCAAGGCATAGCCGAATGCGTACCCATTCCTTTCCAAACCTTTTCAAATCTAACCTGATCAGCCTTAGCCTGATAATTATTCTGAGCACCTTCACCGCTTGTTCGCCCATTGTCCAAAATTCTCCTACCCCAACTTTACAGCTCACTGAAGAACCTCAACCAATAGCAATCATTAATGGTACTTTGATTGATGGAAATGGGACAGATCCTATCAAAGATGCAGCCCTAATTATTAACGGGTCAAGGATATCTGCGGTTGGAAAACGAACCGAGATTGCAATCCCAGCCGGAGCCAAAATTATCGATGCACAAGGCGGCACCATCCTGCCTGGATTTATCAATACCCATGTCCATTATGGTTTTGATGAGAGAAATCTGGCTGAATGGGCAGCAGGTGGGGTTACCACAGTCCGAGATGAAGGTGTGATCAATGGGCGGCCTTTGAAAGAACTGCTGCAATGGCGAAAAGACATCAGCAGCGATCCAAAATATGCACGGCTGGTATCTGCTGGACAGATGATTTCAGTACCGGGCGGGTATGGTGACTTAATTGTCAATTCGGAAGTGGATGCCCGCCAAAAAGTCCTGGAAGAAATCCAAACCGGGGTTGATTTGATCAAAATTTCATTAGAAGATGGATACGCCGGAAAATCTGGGCTCCCAAAACTCTCACAGACAGAAATTGATACAATTATTGTCGCAGCACACGAAATTAATTTGCGCGTTTCAGGCCATGTCACTCAGGCACGTTACTTAAATATTCTGGTAGATTCGGGGATTGATGATATTGCCCATCTGGCCTATGATCCGATCTCCCCCGATGTTTTACAAAAAATGGTTGATCAAGGTATTTACCTGGTACCTACATTTACAGTATTCCGCAACTATGGTGCACCAGATTACAGCCTGGTAACCAATCTTTCCAATTTTGTTAAACTCGGTGGCAAGGTTGCCCTTGGGAATGATTACGGCGGCGGGCCAAAAGAATTTGAGTTGGGTATTCCTATGATTGAAATTGAAATGATGTCGAAATCTGGTATGACCCCGATGCAAATCATTCAAGCCAGCACATCAAATGCTGCCCACGTGGTTGGGCTTGAAGATCAAATTGGAACGCTGGAGAGCGGTAAAATTGCAGATATTTTGATTATTGACGGAAATCCGCTGGAAGACTTACAGAATTTAATCCGGATCAACACGGTGATACACAACGGGGTCATCATTCGCTCAACTGACTAATTTTTTATAAATTGCGTCTCTGAACACCTGTTCCAGGAAACGAAATTTGACCACCTGTGGTAAAATTAAGCCCTGTATGGAATCGAATCAACAAAGCCTGACAGGGACACCCCCTCGTTTAATCAACGCGTTAGTTGCGGGGTTTAACACCGTAGCTAACAATATTTACCTCATTATCATACCAGTCCTTTTGGATTTATTCTTCTGGGTGGGACCTCGCCTCCAGATAAAAGATCTGCTAGGGCCAGTAGTCAATGAGTCCTTTTCCTATTTACTGAAAATCAATGCTCAAGATATGAGCCAGCGAATTGATTTGGTTCGAGAAATCTGGAACACATTTCTGGAGCGATTTAACCTGTTTAGTTTTCTGTCCACCTTCCCCATTGGCGTACCAAGCCTGTTATCGGCCGAGGGAAGCGTTGACACACCATTTGGTTCATCAATCAACCTGCAATTATCATCTTTTGGATTAGCTCTGTTGGGATTTTTGGCAATCATAGTTGGTGGTTTTGTGCTTGGCTGCCTGTACCTCAACATGGTCTCGCGCACCACAACCGAAAAACCAATAAACCTGCAATTTAAAGATTTAATGAACCAAGTCGTTCAATCCTTCATTCTGGTAATTGCTCTCATCATCGTTTTTATGATTGTTTCTATGCCAGTGATGTTAATCATTTCCGTTTTTGCGATTATCAATCCTGGATTAGCAGACATTGCATTGTTATTTATTGGCTTTATTTTGTTGTGGATGCTCATACCGATGGTGTTCACACCGCACGGAATTTTTGCATTCCGCCAAAATGTTGTCCAGGCTTTATTAACCAGTATCCGGTTGGTGCGGTTCTTTTTACCAGGAACCGGTTTGTTTTTACTCACCGCCATTTTAATTGGCCAAGGTTTGGATGTGTTATGGCGGGTTCCACCCACCACATCCTGGATGACCCTGGTAGGGATTTTGGGCCATGCCTTTATCTACACCAGCTTATTTGCCGCCAGCTTTGTATATTATCGGAACGGCATGCAGTGGATGCAAGCCAATCTACAGCAAAATCCAGGGCGAATGGTAAAAATTTAAGCCCATTTCATCCGATTTCATAAAAAATATTGCAGTGAATGAACTGTTGAGGAGGATTTCGTGACACAACCAGGACCTTCATCCTATGGTGCAAAAGATATCCAGGTGCTGGAAGGGCTTGAAGCCGTTCGCCGCCGTCCCGGTATGTATGTCGGTGGCACTGATCTTAAAGCGCTCCACCACCTCGTTTATGAAGTCGTTGACAACTCAATCGATGAAGCCCTGGCTGGGGTGTGTAATCGGATTACCATCACCATTGGTGAAGACAGCCGGATCACCGTAGAAGATAACGGCCGAGGTATTCCGGTTGATATTCATCCAGAAAAACAAAAATCTGCCTTGGAAGTGGTAATGACCGTACTACACGCAGGCGGAAAATTTGGTCATTCCAGCTACAAGGTATCCGGCGGTTTGCACGGTGTCGGCGTGTCGGCTGTAAATGCCCTTTCTGAATGGTGTGAAGTATATGTCCGCCGTGACGGACTGATCCATACCCAGCGATATGAACGGGGTATTCCTCAAGAACAAGTTAAAGTGGTTGGCAAATGTTCACCCGAAGAAACCGGCACAACCACGATATTCAAATTTGACCGTGAAATATTCAAGGGCGATCTTGATTTCAAGTTTGATACCCTGGCGCAGCGTTTCCGCGAAATGTCCTTTGTCACCCGCAAAGTGCAAATTCGTTTAATTGATGAACGTTCAAACCGCGAAATGACCTTCTTTTTTGAAGGCGGGATTATTTCCTTTGTGCGCTATTTGAACCGCAACCGAGAGACCTTACATTCCGTCTTTTTTGCGGAAAAAGAAATTGAAAACATTGGCATTGAAGTCGCTGTCCAATACACCGATGCCTATGCCGAGTCCGTTTATTCGTTTGCCAACACAATCAACACCATTGACGGCGGTACCCATATGACCGGTTTGCGGTCAGCCATCACCCGCGTGGTCAATGACTACGCGCGCCGGACCAATTTACTCAAAGAAGCTGATCCCAACTTCACCGGTGATGATACACGTGAAGGTATGACCGCCATTGTGAGTATTAAACATCCGGATCCTCAATTTGAATCACAGACCAAAGTCAAATTGATGAACCCGGAAGTACAGACCTATGTTCAGCAGGTCGTTGGTGAGGCCTTTGCTGCCTTCCTGGATGAAAACCCGCAGGCTGCCAAAGCGATTGTGTCGAAATGCCTCACTTCCGCTCGCGCCCGCGATGCTGCTCGTAAAGCCCGTGATCTAGTCATTCGCAAATCCGCACTGGAATCAATGACCCTCCCCGGAAAACTTGCCGACTGCTCTGAACGAGACTCAAACAAAACTGAGCTCTACATCGTCGAGGGCGACAGCGCGGGTGGCTCTGCCAAGCAAGGCCGCGACCGCCATTTTCAAGCGATCTTACCCTTGCGCGGTAAAATTCTGAATACAGAACGCGCTCGCCTGGACAAAATCCTTTCTAATAACGAAGTTAAAGCGTTGATCTCCGCCTTGGGCACTGGCATTGGTGAAACTTTTGATCTGAGCGGGTTACGTTACGGCCGCGTGATTATCATGACCGATGCGGACGTGGACGGTTCACACATCCGCACCTTGCTGCTGACCTTCTTCTTCCGCTGCATGCAGCCATTGATCGAAAACGGCCACCTGTACATTGCCCAGCCCCCTCTTTACCGGATCGCTTTCCGTAATAACGCCCAGTATGTTTATACTGATGCGGAAAAAGATAAAGTATTGAAAGAATTTGGCGCAAACGCGGAAAAAGCGAACATTCAGCGTTACAAAGGTCTGGGCGAAATGAATCCCGGCCAATTATGGGAAACGACGATGAATCCGGCCAACCGGACCTTGCTCTCCGTCAGCATTGAAGATGCTGCCGAAGCAGACCGCACCTTTGACATGTTAATGGGTGAAGCCGTGCCCCCGCGCAACCGCTTCATCACCACCCATGCCAAATTTGTCCGGAATCTGGATATATAATTCAAAAAACAACACAAAAGAGAAAGGCAGATCCAAAAATCTGCCTTTCTCTTTATTAATTGGTATGTAAATTTCTGGAAATTTATTCGATCTTAAATTTCGCCACTGCCTGTTCTAACTCTTTGGCCATTTGCATCATCGTATTGGCTGCCGCAGCAACTTCCTGTACCTGGGCGCTCATCTCTTCGGTTGAAGCAGAGACTTCTTCCACCGCGGCGCTGTTTTCTTCGCTGACCGAGGCAATATTCTCTGCTGATTGCTGCACTTCTCCGGCACTGGCAGACATTTCTTCCGTTGCCGCTGTATTTTCCTCCACAACAGCCGAAACAGTATCCATCGAAGCGATCATTTCGTCTGAGGTCTTCATCGCTTTCTTGGCAACTTCAACTGCCTGCGCGCCGCCTTGATAGACAACCTCAGCAGTTTGTAAGATCGATTTCAAAGCCTCGCCGGCCTGATTGGCTCGAACCACGCCGCCTTCCACCGCTTTAATCCCATCATCCATTGAAACGACTGCTTCCGATACCGTCTTCTGAATCTCGGCAACCAGATTATTAATCTCACGGGTTGCCTGACTGGAGCGCTCAGCCAATTTTCGTACCTCGTCAGCCACAACCGCAAAACCTTTGCCCTGTTCGCCGGCACGTGCCGCTTCAATCGCCGCATTAAGCGCTAACAGATTCGTTTGAGAAGCAATATCATCAATCGTCTCAACAATCATCCCAATCTGCTCAGAACGTGAACCCATCTCGCGAACCTTATCCGCTGACTGGCCCACTTTGTTCCGGATGATATCCATTGCCTGAATGGTATTTTCTACAATTTGTGCTCCGGATTTCGATGCTTCAGATACCGCTTTTCCACCATCCGACCCGCTTTGAGATGCCTGATTAAGCGAAGTAAGCGCATTTACCACCTCTGTGGTCACGGTTGAAGCGCGGTTAACCGCCTCCGCCTGTTCTGCAGCACCCTTAGCAACCCCAGAAATAGCCCGTGACAAATCCTCCATTGCCCTGGCGCTGCGACTGGCCGCTTCTGTTTGCTGCGCAGTACCCTTGGCAACCTGTTGAATTGTGACGGCAATCTGGTTTGTGGCAGAACCAGCCTGATCGGCAGCACTGACGAGTTCGCTGGTTGCTTGATTTAATCGGGAGGCACTCTCGGAAACTTGCTGCACCAACTCTCGCAAATTAAGGATCATTTGCTGGAAAGCAAATCCCAGTTCATCTTTATTGGACTTCGGTTCAACCGTGGTTGTCAAATCATACCGTGCAATATCCACCGCCACGAAAGCCATTTCTTTTAGATACACAATCATTTCGCGGAATGATTCAGCCAGCACGCCAATATCGTCACGGCTGTAATAGTTGATTTCTTGGTTCAGGTCACCAACCGCAATTGCTTGAGCAACCTTAGACATAGACTTTAAAGGCTTTACAATTCGGCTGATAAAAATACCCAGGAGGACAAGGGAAACCGCCAGCAAAACCAATCCAAACAGGATCAGGTTCATTGCTAACTCGCGGGCTTTCACCGTGATCACCGAAACCGGAATACGCAGCATAACACCCCAGGGTTTTGTAGAATTCGCAAACTTAATAGGAGAAGCAACCACCAGTTCGTCACCATCCATTTGCGAATACACCGAATTGGCAGAAATGGCCTTAAGCACTTCAGCGGAATTTTGATCTATCTCCGATAAATTTCCATTGACAAGTTCCGGCTGATCAGAAACACCTAATAAGATGCCGGAATTACTAAAATAAACAACTTTGGCCTGCCCATCATATAAACTGAGTTCATCCACAAATTTTTGAAGTGTCAGCAAAGAAATATCAACTTCCACCATGCCGTCAAATTCACCATCGGTTACAATGGGAATAATCGCTGTTGCTAACAAAAATTTTATTCCACCAGCCTCATATTCAAATGGCTCCAGGTAGCATTCTTGTTTGGTTAACTTGGGGCACGAATACCACTCCGCAGTATCCGGATCCTGCTGGACAGATTGGTCTAGCACCAATTCATTGTTATTATCGCGATACCAATACACCACAAACCGGCCGGTAGGATTACTTTGATCGACATCCTCATAATATCGATCCAATCCGTCAAATCGATTGGGCTCCCATAAGGTATACACACTAACCAGATTCGGGTTCTTGTTAATAACTTCCCGCATCAAGTTGGCAATACCTGAGCGATTGATTTTGTTTGAAAAATCTTTACTATTTTTCACTGATTCAAGCGATGCGGCCAATGTTCGAGAAACCGTAAAAGCCTCTTCCATTTTTATTCGCAATCCTTGAGCTTCACGTTCAGCAATCGCCAACGCTTCTTTTTGGGTCAAATCAACAGCTGTGTTATAAGCATTGACCGCTGAAAACAAAATAATACTTCCGGCTGCGATCAGTAACAAAACGCCAGCCAGAAGTAATATTTTTAATTGAACAGACAGGTTGTTCCATGAAAAATTGATATTGGTTTTGAATATTTTCTTCATCAGAATCTCCAGGAGCTTTGATGCAACAATATAGACTGAAAGCCTTAACTTGCATAAAGACTTCCCTTCGATTATCCTAAGAACAAAGTAAAATCTCCATAAAGTTCTACTAAATTTGACATGAGAATCGATTCACTAAAGGCTATGACCGAACAATTCATATGCATTAAACAAATTAAGATTTTTGACCAGGATTAATATAATGAACAATTCCTGCAGCCAGCGGAACGCCGGCCAAAATTAAAATTAAGCCAGGGTTGCCGCTGCGCCCATATCGCAAACCAATTCCAAATGCAATCAAAATTAATAAAAAGCCGCCAATTTTTGGATACTTCCACCCAACAAGGAGTGCGATTAGCATCCCCCATGCAGCCGAGGAGTGAATAAAGAATCCCAACAAACCTTCCCACAGGCTAATTCCAGGTGTGAATACATCAATAGACATCAAAATCCAAAACAAAATAAGCAGAAAAACAACCGTTCTGGAAATCCAGATCCAAATGGTTGTTTGATTCGTTTTCATCCTACACCTCCAATTCCAGGTGATCAAACAGTTTTCAGCCTTAATTTATACTATAATGAGAATGAGCAAGGTTGTATAGAGCAAACCAGTGGGATCGTTTCTATAACCGAGAGCATTTATGAGCAATTTAAAACCAATTGAATATTTTTACTTGATCATTGCGATCATCGGCGGGGTTTCATTTCTTATTCGGCTGATCTTTTCTTTTTTTGGCGGTGGTGATGCTGATATCGGTGATGAAATCAATGTTGAAGTATCCAATACCCACTCTATTGATGTGGGGAATGATGCTCATCCGGCCCATGCAGCCGAAAGTGGATTTCGGCTATTTTCACTGCAAGGGATCACAGGATTCTTTATGATGTTTGGCCTGGTTGGGTTGGCATTGGCCCGCGGAGGGGTAAACGATCTGTTAACCGCTATCGCAGGCTTAGCTGCTGGTTCGATTACGATGCTGCTCACAGCCTGGCTGTTCTACACCTTTACACGCCTTCAATCTGAAGGCACACTCCGTATGGAAAATGCCATTGGAAAAGAAGGCAATGTTTACCTGACCATCCCGGAAAATGGCAGCGGGCAGGTTAGCCTTGTGGTACAAGGCGCACTGCGGCAATTTGAAGCCATCTCTGCAAACCACCAACGCATTAGCACCGGTCAGAAAATCCGTGTAATCCGAGTTACCGGAACCAGCACACTGGTTGTTGAACCGTTGGAATAAGATCTATATCTTCATACCCCTCAGGAGGACACATTATGAATGCTTCATCCTTTATTGGACTGCTGGCAATCAGCGCCTTTGTCATTCTAATTTTTTCCACTCTGCTTTACCTTGTAAACCGCTATAAACGCTGCCCATCTGACAAAATTCTGGTGGTGTACGGCAAGGTTGAACCAGGCAAATCGAGCAAATGTATGCATGGCGGCGGCACGATTGTTTGGCCAGTCATCCAGAATTACGCCTTTATGAGCCTTACGCCAATCACTATTAGCATCCCCTTGCAAGGTGCATTGTCACTTCAAAATATCCGTATTAATGTCCCTTCCACCTTCACAGTGGGTATCAGCACCCAACCGGACATTATGACCAACGCGGCAGAACGGCTCTTAGGATTGGAACAAAAACAAATCGAAGACATGGCAAAAGAAATAATTTTCGGCCAGCTTCGTTTGACCGTAGCATCACTGACCATTGAACAAATTAACCAGGATCGCGAAAGTTTTCTTGAAGCGGTTCGCAAGAATGTAGAACCCGAATTAAATAAAATCGGGTTATACCTGATCAACGTTAACATCACCGACATCACGGACGAATCCGATTATATCGACAGCATCGGTAAAAAAGCCGCAGCAGAAGCCATTAACAAAGCCCGTGTGGATGTGGCTGAACAAGAAAAATTTGGGGCAATTGGTGAAGCAGAGGCTGTCCGGGAACGGGAAATTCGTGTGGCAGAAAATTTAGCGGCTGCAGAAAAAGGACGTAAGTCTGCCCAGGCTGACCAGCGTATTTTCGTTCAGGAACGTGAAGCTGAAGCCGTTGATGGTGAAAACCGCTCCAAAGCAAATATTGCCAGTGCCAACGCGACTCTGGCTGTTCGAGAAGCAGAAGCCCTCAAGCAGTCTGAAGTAGCTCGCAGAGAGGCTGCCGTTGAAATTCAAAAAGCCCAATACCGCGCAGAACTTGAACGGTTAACCGCCCAGGAAGTGGTTCAAAAAGAAATCGACAAGAAGAAAGTAGAAATTTCCGCTGAAGCGGAAGCGGAGCGAAATCGCCGTGAAGCCCGTGGTCAGGCAGACGCAATTCTGATGCGCTATCAGGCAGAAGCAGAAGGTTTACAACGTTTATTGGCTGCTAAAGCAAATGGTTATCGCGAACTGATCACCGCCGCTAATGGCGATTCCCAGGCGGCTTCCACATTACTAATGATTGAAAAGATGGAAGAATTGGTGAAATTGCAGGTTGAAGCAATTAGCCGTCTGAAGATCGATAAAATCACCGTTTGGGATTCCGGAAATGGCAACTCATCAACAGCCAATTTCGTTTCCGGGCTGGTGAAGAGCATTCCCCCACTGCAGGATATAGCCAAAATGGTGGGAGTCGAACTTCCGGATTATTTAGGGAAGGTGACAGAGGGCAGCTCTGAATTACCAACGGATGAGAGCAGTAAATCGGCCACATAAATTGTCAATCCAAATTTCTACTCAAAATGGAGTGAATACTATGCCAGTATCCTATTTGTACCGAGCTGAAGACCTGAAAGATTATATGATCCGGTTTTTCACCAAACTGGGTGTGGCAGAACAAGATGCGCGCATCTCCGCAGAAATTCTAATCGCCGCAGATCAACGCGGTGTCAGTTCACACGGGATTATTCGCCTGAACACTTATTACGGCAGCCGGATCCGAAAGGGCTTGATCGACCCGAAATCTCCTCACACGGTTGTCAAAGAGACCCCAACAACACTGTTGATTGATGGCGGCAATGGCCTGGGAATGGTGGTTGGACACCATGCAATGACCCGGTGTATCGAAAAGGCTAAACAATCTGGCCTGGCCTTTGTCAATGTGCGCAACAGCAATCATTATGGCATTGCCGGATATTATGCCATGATGGCTTTACCTCACGATATGATCGGCATCAGTTTTACCAATGCACAGCCGTTGGTTGCTCCAACGTATGGGCGAACCGCAATGATTGGTACAAACCCGATTGCTGTCGCTGCGCCAGCCAAAGAAGAAAAACCTTATGTATTGGATATGGCTACCAGTATTGTTCCAATCGGAAAAATTACTGTGTATGATAAAGCCGGCCAAAATATCCCCGAAGGCTGGGGAATTGACCAGCAAGGGGTGGTCACTGATAACCCGAAAGCGGTATTACAAGGCGGTGCATTAATGCCTTTGGGTGGCACGGACTTAATGCGCGGGTACAAAGGCTATGGACTGGGTCTATTAGTTGATATTTTCTCTGGCGTTCTCTCCGGCGCAGCTTTTGGAGCCGAAGTAGCTCAGCCAGGAGAACAACGTACCGCCAATGTTGGGCATTTCTTTGGCGCAGTGCGAGTTGACTATTTCCGCGAAGTGGATGAGTTTAAGACGGATATGGACAAATTAATCCGCATGATGAAAAACGCGCCCAAAGCAGCTGGACAGGAACGGATTTTCATCCACGGCGAAAAAGAATATGAGCTGGAAGAAAAATATTCGAAGACTGGCGTTCCTTTATTAAGTGAAGTCGTCAAAAACTTAACCGAAGCCGGGCAAGACGTAGGTGTGCCTTTTGACTGCCCATCTTTAGGCCAGATTGAATCTTAGTTAAGTAGTGGTTTTAAATAAAACCGGCCGCTCATCATCACAGCGGCCGGTTTTGCATTATTTTTCTAATAACAATATGGCTTCATGCCCAGCAACGGATAACGTATTCTTTAGGTTGCCTAATGAACCTCTTTTGTTGGATAACAACAATTCCCAACCCGAACGTTGAACCTCTCCTCCCAGAACAAAATTTACCGGTCGATTTTCAAAATTCAAAATAATCATGACCGTTTGTTTCTGGTCTTTTCGCAGGTAAGCTAATAATCGCTGCGGTTCGTAGGTCATCGGTAAAAAGAATCCTTCTCGCAGCACTGGAATCTCTTTTCGTAATTGAAGCAGACGGCGGTAAAAATGGAACAAAGAATTTGAGTCCCGGCGTTGGAGCTCAACATTTCTTTTCCGGTAGTTTGGGTGAACCGCCAACCAGGGTGTCGAGGAACCAAATCCAGCCGCAGATGTCTCATCCCACTGCATGGGGGAACGGCAGCCGTCCCGCCCAATATATATCGGCCAGTAGCGCTTACCAACCGGGTCCTGGATTTCTGATCGACTTACTCGAATATCCCGCATACCAATTTCTTCCCCATAATACAGGAAAGGTGTACCATGCTGTGTTAACAGCAGTGCCGCAGCGACCTTCAATCGCTCATCATCCTCACCCCGTACGTACCGGGTTGCAGAACGCGGGTTATCATGATTATTCAACACATAATTAGGCCAGGCTTTTCCTTCCAAAGCATGTTCCCAACGTTGAATAGCCTGTAAAAATCGTGCGGGTTTCCAGGGGCAGGCGAGAAAGCTAAAATCAAAGGCTGCATGAAGTAATTCCGGCCCACAGTAATTCGAGGACTTTTCTGGATTTGCTAAAAAGGTCTCACCAACAGCATACCGTTCTGCATACGTATCCAACAAGCCGCGAATTTCTTTTAATAACGATATCATTTCCGGTTGATCACAATCATACACATGCTGCTGTCGGTCAAAGCCGCGAAGTCCCAATTTTGATGGGTTATCGCGGAAACTGCCATCTTTAAAATAAACGTTGAACACATCCAGCCTGAAACCATCTACTCCCCGTTCCGCCCAAAAACGGAATATATCCAACATAGCCGCACGAACATGAGGATTGCGCCAGTTTACATCCGGCTGCTGTTTATAAAACATGTGGAAGTAGTACTGCCCGCTGGGAGCGTCATATTCCCAACCAGAACCGCCAAAAATGGAAGCCCAATTGTTAGGCACCCCCCCACCCGTTTTGGGGTCCTGCCATACATACCAGTCCCGATATGGGCTCTCTTTACTGCTTCTGGCTGCCTGAAACCAGGAATGCTGGTCAGAAGTATGATTCAATACCAAGTCTAAAACTATACGAATACCCCGTTGGTGTGCTTCTTTCACCAGGTGATCAAAATCAGCCAAAGACCCGAATTTTGGATCGATGCCGGTATAATCACTGACATCATAGCCAAAATCCACATCAGGCGATGGGTAAATGGGAGAAAGCCAGATTGCATCCACGCCCAGCTCAACCAGGTAATCTAAACGGGAGACAATTCCTTGTAGATCACCAATGCCATCTCCGTTGGCATCTGCAAATGAACGTGGATAAATCTGGTAAATGGTTCCATCCCGCCACCACAAAAATTGGTCGGACATATGTTACTCCCTTAGGTGAAATCGCCAGCATATCCAACATACTGGCTCAATGATCTAATTTTATTACGGAAATAATTCGCCCTCGAAAAACTTAGACCATGAATATTGCTGGTGACGTGGAATGTGTACAATTGACAAGAACAACTTGCATCTACACCAAAGCTGTGTTAAAATATCAACGTTGAAGTAGCATAATAGTCGCACCGAAAAGTGGGCGCCCCCCACTTTTCTTGTTATGAATCAAGTTATAGTGGAGATTGAGAAGGGATGAAGAACGAATTTACCCTGGCTTTCAATGAAGTCCTGGAGGAAAAACAACTGCCGAAGGAGATTATTCTCAAGGCACTTGAATCGGCAATGGTGTCTGCGTACCGGCGGGCTGTAAACGCCTCCAACGCTCAGCACGTGGAAGCCACTGTGGATATTGAGACTGGTAAAGTTACGGTCTACGCAGAAAAAGAGGTCGTAGAATCAGTTGAAGATGTCCGCACCGAGGTCACTTTAGAAGATGCTCGCCGGGTTAATCCGCAGGCAGAGCTTGGTTCTATGGTGATTGTGGAAAGCACCCCCAAAGACTTTGGTCGTGTGGCCGCACAAACCGCTCGTCAGGTGATTCAGCAACGCATTCGCGATGCAGAACGCCAGGCACAGATCAATTTCTATCAAAAACAAGTTGGTGAAATTGTCAGTGGTTTAGTGCAAGCCTCCAATCAACAAGGTTTAACCGTCGGCATGGAAATGAAGGCCGAAGGCAATATGCCCCGCAAGGAAATGATTCCTGGAGAGCGTTTCCGCGTGCATGACCGCGTACGCGCCCTGGTAGCAGAAGTAAAAGACAACCCGCGCGGCCCACAAATCATCCTTTCTCGAACCCACCGAAATTTCCTGCGCCGTCTGTTGGAAAACGAAGTCCCTGAAATCTATCACGGCGTAGTGGAAATTCGTTCAATCGCTCGCGAACCGGGTGAACGCGCCAAAGTGGCCGTCTCTGCAACCCAGCAAGGGATCGATCCCGTTGGTGCTTGTGTAGGTATTCGCGGCGTTCGTATTCAAGCGATTGTTCGCGAATTGCATGATGAAAAAATCGATGTGATTGAATGGAACCCCGATCCAGGTGCATTTATTGCCAAGGCAATCAGCCCTGCCCGCGTTTCAGGCGTGTACCTGAATGACCGCAATGCAGCTGGAAAAACGGCCACGGTCGTTGTTCCGGAAGATCAATTATCTCTGGCTATTGGCCGCGATGGTCAAAATGCTCGTCTGGCCGCAAAGCTGACCGGATGGCGCATTGACATCAAGAGCCTCCCTGAAGCCGCTTCTGACGCTATCTACAAACTTCAAAAAGAGGAAATTTTAGCGCAGTTAGCTGAACAAGAAAAAGACACAGTTGCCCAAATTGAGGGTTATCTTGCTCGCAAAGCGGAAGGCCGTCCCTTATCTCCGGAAGAATACGATATCATGGCGCGGTTTGTTGACCGCGTTGAACGCCGCATCGCTGTCCGGCCTGAAGCAGATAAAGCCGTGGTGGACCAGATGGCAGCAATCCGGCGGCTTATTCCCGCAAGCTCTTTCGAGATCAACATTTTAGACAGCGGTCTTCCTGAGCATGTCGCATACATCTTACAAGAAGCGGGTATCTCTACCCTTGGTGAGATGGCAATGCGGATGAAGATGCACCCCGATGATATTCTTCGGCTCAATGGTGTTGGTCCGCGCGCAATGCAAGAGATTACTAAATTAATGACCGGGCTGGATGAGCAAATGGCTGCTCAAGCTGCGGTTGAAGTAGTTGAACCAGAAGCAGCGGCAGTATCTGCAATTGAGTCAGAAGAAACCTTCCTTGAAGAAGAAATCACTCCTTCTGTAATTGAAACTACTCCAGCGGTTGTTGAATCTCTCGAAAGTGTACCCGTTGAAGCTGTTGAAAAAGTTAGCCCCGAAGAGGGTTTGGTAATTGTCGAAGAAGGCCAGGAAGAAGAAGAGGAAGAGGAAGAAGAAGAAGAACCCTCTTTTGACAAACTCTTCTCCCTCCGCACAGAGACAATCGATGTGCCTGAATTCGAAGAAGAAGAAGAGGAAGATTCTACAACCAAGGACGGCAAGAAAAAAGGCAAGAAGAAAAAGAAGCACGTTCAGGTTGAATACGATGATGAACGTGATCAGGTTATCCTCCGCAAGAAGCATAAACGCGACGGCGGTGGTTGGGATTGGGAATAAATTAGAAAAAGAGAACGAAAGGTGGCTTCAAAAGCTCCAAAACGGACAAAACATATTCCGCAGCGCACCTGTGTTGGGTGTCGGTTGGTTCTGCCCAAACGAACCTTGATGCGCCTTGTGCGAACCCCTCAAGGAATCCAGGTTGATCCTACTGGAAAACTGGCTGGACGAGGGGCTTACCTGCACAATCTTCGTTCTTGTTGGCAGTTCGCCATGAAAGGTGCACTTGCCCGAGCCTTAAAAACTGAGTTGACCGATCAAGATCGTGAAATCATAACAGGGTTCATGGAGACACTCCCCGAAGGGAATCCGGATGAAGCCTAAGGAATTCACGTTCGTGACAGGGTAGAAATATCGCCGGAAAATGATGGAATGACTTTGGATTAGTAAGTTTTTTCCGTTGACCCGATGAACATAGCTATCCCCCGGTCGCTCAGCCAAGGCTAAATGGTTGCAGGGATCATCAGGGAAAGCAGGGTAGGGAATCTTTGGATTGAGAGGTGTGTATGAGTAATAACGGGTCAAAAGTCATTGAATTACCTTCCAGTATGACCGTGCGCGATTTAGCGCAAAAAATGGAAGCAAGCCCTATTCAGGTAATCAAAGTTTTGATGGCCAATGGGGTTATGGCAAATATTAATCAACTAATTGATTTTGACACTGCCTCTGTGGTGGCCTCAGAATTAGGCTATGAAACCAAAGCCGAAACCCTGGATATTGTTGAAGAACAAGAAGTTGGTGAAATTCCTCTTTGGCGGCAATTATTAGCCAAAGAAAGTCCCCAGGCACTGCAAGACCGCCCTGCTGTGGTCACCATTTTAGGGCACGTTGATCATGGAAAAACCACATTACTGGATGCCATTCGCCATACCAATGTGGCTGGTGGTGAAGCAGGCGGCATTACCCAGCATATCGGTGCATATCAGGTTGAACATAAAAATCGCTTGATCACCTTCCTGGATACTCCAGGGCATGCTGCCTTTACCGCCATGCGCTCGCGTGGTGCCATGGGTGCAGACATCGTGATTCTGGTGGTTGCCGCAAACGATGGTGTGATGCCGCAAACACGTGAAGCAATTGCACATGCCAAGGCTGCCCGTGTACCGATTATTGTTGCGCTCAACAAAATGGATCGCCCGGACGCTAATCCAGATTTCACCAAGCGGCAGCTTGCTGAAAACGGTTTGGTTCCTGATGATTGGGATGGTGACACCATGGTTGTCCCGGTCTCAGCCAAGCAGAAAAAAGGCATCGATGATTTATTAGAGGCTATCCTGTTGGTTACCGACAGTCTGGACATCAAAGCCAACCCGGAAGGCCGTGGTTTTGGGTCAGTGGTTGAAGCCAAAGTTGAAAAAGGCAAAGGAATTGTTGCCACTGTTCTGGTATACAACGGCACGATTGAAACCAGCGATATCCTTGTGGCAGGTACTGCCTGGGGCCGCATTCGGAACATGTTCGATTTCCGCGGCAAGAAAATCAAAAAAGCGGGTCCATCGACACCGGTTCAAATTATGGGCTTTAGTGATGTGCCAGTAGCTGGCGATCTTTTCCAGGTATACAATAACGAACGTGAAGCACGCACTTTGGTAGAAGAACGCCATCTGCTTACCCAACAAAAACATGCTGCAGCACCAAAGATCACCCTGGAAGAATTGTTCAGCCGTGCCCAGGCAGGTGAAGCACATGAACTGCGGTTAATCATCAAAGCAGATGTGCAGGGTTCTTTAGAGCCTATTACCAATTCGTTAAATGACTTGAGCAAGAGCGATATCAAGATCAACATTCTGCATGCGGAAACCGGTAATATCAGCGAAAACGATATTATGCTTGCCGCAGCCTCTCAGGGTATTGTGGTTGGGTTTAACGTCCAGGCTGATGCTGCCGCCCGCCGCCTTGCGGAAGCAGAAGGTGTTTCAATCCGATTGTACGACATCATCTATCGGTTGATTGAAGATATTGAAAAAGCTCTCAAAGGGTTGCTCATACCGGAGTTTACCGAAGCGCAGGTTGGCCGCGGTGTAGTCTTAGCCGTATTCAAGATTTCCAAGGTTGGTGCGGTTGCTGGCTGCCGTGTTCAACATGGTGAATTCCGCCGTAATGGAAAAGTTCGTATCCGCCGTGAAGGAACAATCGTTTACGAAGGTGAATTCGCTTCACTGAAACACGAAAAAGATGATGTAAAAGAAGTACGCACCGGTTTTGAATGTGGTGCTGCTTTCAAGAACTTTAATGATGCAAATGTAGGCGACGAGATCGAGGTTTACGTTTTAGAGAAAACGCAATCCTGACCGTTCATTGGAGTAGGGAGTAAACATGCCGTCGAAATTGAGACTGCAGCGTATTGGCGATCGTATGCGGCAAGAATTGTCCGAAATGATCGTTATGAATGAGATCCACGACCCTCGTGTGAGTGGTGTGACGATTACTGATGTAAAGGTTGACCGCGAGCTGGCTTTTGCGGATATCTATGTATCCGCGATAGAAGGCAGCGAGCGTTCGAAAGAAATTATCGCTGGCTTTGAAAGTGCCAATGGATTCATCCGCCGCATGCTTGCAGATCGGGTTGAACTGCGTGTGTTTCCCCGTCTGCGCTTCCACTGGGATCCAACTCCTGAAAAGGCGGATCGGATCGAGAAACTGTTAGCCTCTATACGCCAGGAACCAGAAGTTATCCAGGAAGAAGATGAGACGGAGGAGAACGAAGAGAATGAATAATTCTCTCCACGAAACCATCCGTGAGATGATTTCTTCAGCAAACCGCATCTTGTTGGCGTCTCATATTCGCCCGGATGGTGATGCGGTTGGATCACTATTGGGCATGGGACTCAGCCTAGAACAGGCTGGTAAAAAAGTCCAGATGGTTCTTGTCGATGGTGTTCCCGCCAATATGCGCCACCTGGAAGGCAGCAAACGGATTGTCCGAGCCGCTGAAGGCACTTTTGATCTGGTCATCAGCCTGGACATCTCCGATCCTGCCCGCCTTGGCACTGCCCTTGGCGATCGAAATGCCGATTTGAACATTGACCATCACATTACCAACCTCAACTTTGGCCGTGTCAATCTGGTAGAACCAGAAGCCGTTGCAACCTCCGCGATTCTGGCCGCTTACTTGCCGAATTGGGGTTTGTCCATTCCGCCAGCCGCAGCCAACGCCCTCCTGACTGGAATAATCACAGATACAATTGGATTTCGAACTTCCAACATGGCAGCAGGTGCATTACGTCTGGCAGCCGACTTGATGGATCGAGGTGCCAATTTACCTGCACTGTATTACCAGGCGCTGGTACAACGTTCTTTTGAAGCAGTACGCTATTGGGGAAAAGGACTGGAAAATATGCAGCGCGAAGGTCGTCTGGTTTGGACCACACTTTCTCAAGCAGACCGGCTGGCAGTTGGGTATAATGGTAATGACGATGCTGATTTCACCAATCTGCTCTCAAGCATTACTGAAGGTGATATCGCTGTTTTATTTATTGAACAAAAAGATAACCACGTAAAAGTAAGTTGGCGTGCACAACCAGGCTTAGATGTCTCGCAGCTTGCCCTGCAATTTGGCGGCGGCGGACACCCTGCAGCCGCAGGTGCCGATATTCCCGGCAGCTTAGACGAGGTTAGACCGAATGTACTGGAAGCAACTCGCGTGTTGTTACAAACCTATCGTTCCAATGGGAACCACACTGCCAATAGCAACGCATAACCTTGTGTCACCCATATACTAACAAGGGGAAATAAAAGTCGATGGATAGTAATATTGATTTGAAAAATGCGATTTCTGGAGTGCTCGTTGTGGATAAACCCGTCGGGCTGACTTCGCATGATGTCGTGCAGGTCATCCGCAAAGGCACCAACATCCGCCGTGCTGGTCATACTGGCACATTGGACCCGCGCGCCTCGGGTGTCTTGGTTATATTACTTGGCCCAGCCGTGCGTTTGAGCGAATATGTGTCTGCATCTGACAAACGCTATCAGGCTGTGATCCAATTAGGTAAAACAACCGATACCTATGACGCTGATGGCCGAGTGCTTAGCTCTTCACCTGTGGAAATCACAGAAGAACAATTTGAAGAAGCGTTATCTCATTTTGTGGGAAAAATTGAGCAGGTTCCCCCACCCTATTCCGCGGTAAAGGTTAAAGGCCGCAAGGCGTATGAAATGGCCCGCGAGGGAGAAGAAGTTGATCTTGCTCCCAGAACGATTACCGTTTATTCGCTGGAATTGCTGGAATGGGCTGCTCCGGAAGCTGTGATTGATGTTTATTGTTCCTCTGGAACGTATATCCGGTCGCTGGCAAATGATCTTGGAAAAATGCTTGGCTGCGGAGCACATCTGGTTGGCTTGCGCCGGACTAAGAGCGGGCGATTCACACTCAGAGACGCTGTTCCCCTGCGAAAATTACGCGAGGCTTTTGAAGACGGAACATGGTACCAATACCTGATTCCAGCTGCTGAAGCCCTTGGAGATTGGCCTGCCGTTGAATTGACGGTTGACCAAATGGACACCGTTCGACATGGCCACCGCATCGCTGCGGAAGACGCAACCGGTAAAATGGCACGAGGAATTAATGAGCAAGGAGAATTGGTTGCATTGTTAGAATACGTTGAAGAAACCAACCAATGGCAGCCAAAGAAAGTCTTTTTCTCTTAATATAAAAGAACTACAAAAACTCCCGACCTATCAGGCCGGGAGTTTTTCATGCCGTAAGAGATTATCGAGTAAAATCTATTACCAGGAACGGGATTTCAGCATCAGGAATCCATATCCCAAAACAGAGTCGATCAACCAATGGAACAATATACTTCAATTGATCAACTAGAAACAAAAAATGCCTGGGTTACCATCGGCTCGTTTGATGGTGTTCACCTGGGGCACCAGCTCATTCTTAAAAATTTAGTTCAAGGGGCACATGCTGCCGGATTACCAGCCGTAGTTTTCACCTTTTTCCCGCACCCTGCCGTTGTCCTTGGCAAGATAAAACAACCCTATTATCTAACCACACCGCAAGAACGCGCAGAACTGATGGGAAATTTAGGCGTGGATATCGTCATCACCCAGGAATTTAGCCCAACTTTTGCCTCCATAACGGCAGTAGAATTTATTGGCAATCTGAAGCAAAAACTAGGACTGTCTCGATTATGTGTCGGTTATGATTTCGCATTAGGGCGAAACCGAGAAGGAAATGTAGATCAACTGCGTATACTTGGCGACCAGTACGATTTTAAGTTGAATGTGATTGATCCAATCACAATGGAAGGGGTAAAAATTTCTTCCAGCCAGATCCGCCAGCATCTTCTGTCTGGCGAAATGGAAGCCGCAAAGGAATTGCTGGGCAGAAATTATTCCGTAACTGGTGAAGTCGTGCGCGGAGATGGCCGCGGCCGCGGTTTGGGTTTTGCTACAGCGAACATGCAAATTTGGGCAGAACGATTGATGCCCGCTGGTGGTGTATATGCGACCTGGGCATGGGTAGGTCAAAACCGCTATCCATCTGTAACCAATCTGGGCACGCGGCCAACATTTGAGGATCATCCCGTCCCGCCGCGTCTTGAAGCCCATTTGCTGGATGTTGAAATGAATTTGTACGGCCAGGAAATTCGATTGGAGTTTGTTAAACAATTACGTGCAGAAATGCGTTTTCCATCCGTGCAGGAATTGATGAATCAGGTTCAGCGGGATATCCAACAATCCCGGGAGGTTTTAAGTTATGTCCAATGATCGACAAGTATATCTTTTAGATCCCCAAAAATTACCCCCTGAGACCATTGCTGTTACCTTTGCAAAAACATCCAGATCTCCACAGACTTTTCATGAGATCGCCCAAGAATTGACGGACGAAAAAAGCGCAGAATTTCATGAGAAATGGGTTGTTGGCTACGGACATGCATCTGTGGCGGAACATGCAGTTCTCCACATCGCCGTTGAAAATATCTCAAGGCTTGCCGTAGAAATGCTCGAATCCTGCCGCTTAGCCTCCTACACAGAAAAATCCACGCGTTACCAAAAGTGGACCCTCGAATCCTACTACATTCCACCGGAGTTAGAAGGACACCCACTCAAGACGCGCTATATTGAAACCTGTCAAAAATTATTCCAGGCGTATCAAGAATCCCTGCCAGTCGTTCGACAGGTCATTGAAAAAGAATTCCCACGCCAGGATGATGAGAGTGACGCGGCCTGGGAACGGCGAATTCGCTCCAAATATGTGGATGTATGCCGTTTTTACCTGCCTGCCGCATCACTGGCCAATGTCGGTATGACCATCAATGCCCGCGCACTAGAAAATTTAATTTCAAAAATGCTCTCCCACCCACTCGAAGAGGTTCGCCAGGTGGGTGCAGAACTGAAAAAAGCAGGACAATCGACCACCCCAACCCTGGTAAAATACGCTAACCCGCTTCCATATCTCGAACGGGTACAAAAAGAACTCCCGCAATTGATTTCAGGCCTCTCTTTACCAGAAGAATCAGTGACCGATTGGTGCCAATTAATTGATTACAACCGTGAGTTAGAGAACCGTGTCTTGGCCGCTGCGCTTTACAGGTTTGGTGAATTTAGCTACACGCAAGCTTTGAACTATATTTTTAGTATCTCCCCTGCTGAACGCGCCCAAATTGCCCACCTCATCCTCAGCGAAATGGACAAGTTCACCATCCCCATCCGCGAACTGGAATACGCCAGCTACACCTTTGATCTATTTTTAGATCAGGGTGGTTATTTTGAATTAAAACGCCACCGCATGATGACCCAGACTCCCCAACACCTGACGACCCATCTGGGATTTGCGGTCCCTCGCCGGATCATGCTGGCTGGCCTGGAAAACCACTTCAGCGCTGCTATGGAAGCCGCTGCCAGGTGTTATGATGAAATTGCTGCCTGGAACCCGCAGGTGGCTTCCTACATCGTTCCAAACGGTTTT
>JAJUJY010000138.1 GCA_029265085.1 Chloroflexota bacterium | reverse complement strand
GGGCAAAGGCATTCGCGCGCTCTTTAATCCAGGAGAGCATACTGGTTATCAGGGGTAGCTCATCCAGATTTAGCAAGAAAATCCGCAGCGCATCGAAATCATCATCCCCTAATTCATCCATCGCATTATCCAGGTGGTGCAAATCCAACCGGATCCCCTCACCATATTTTTCCACATCCGGCGGGGTCATACCGTGATCCATATAACACCGCTCGCATTCGCTGTTATATGTGTCAATAATTTCGCCTAAATTTTTCCCCTTGGTGAATGGTTTCCAATACACTACCGACTTATTTTTGGGTGGTTTGGTAACAGCCAGCAAGCGAATGAATTTTTTAAACATGATTGCCTCCCTGACGATTACAACCGGCGGCTAATCCGGTAACTTGCCCTTCCAGGCTGGAAACAGGCGGGTACAGTTCGCCAGTGCAGTTTGAAAATCCCCGAACAGCGTGCTCATCTGCCCCTGCACCGCGATAGCCAGGTAAGCTGCCTGTTCATCTGATTCACCAAAATGCTGTTCTGCCAGCCCGGTAAGCTCACGCAGCAAAGAAGTTGCCTGGTTTAAATCAGTTTTCGCCCATTCCGGTTCAGCCAGAAGATTATCTTGAATGGATACCCGCAAACTTTCCAATCCATCCAGCAAATCAGCCAGGTCATCGGCCGTGCTTTGCGCAGCGGGATCGCGCAGGCGCTTCAGCAGCTCGCGGATGTTCCGGGAAGCTTCACGCCCTTTTTGATAATCAGGAATTCTAACACCAATCTGGTCCGCCCATTCCGCCGGACCAGCCCAACCAATTCCGGTCAAGGAGAGCGCCGCCAGCAGAAAACAGGTCCAGGCATCTCCCCAATGGAGTGGGCGGCCAGCCGCCTGTTGGAGTACCCCGGCGCTGATAATCATACACAAGAGAATAAATACCAGGGCAGTGAACACCGTCCGGACCACATCACCGCGAGGGAACAGATACGCTTTGCGGATTTGGGTTGCCAGCATAAGAATATATGCCGCGAGGGTAATCAGCGTCAGCAAGCCGGCGGGCACCCAGACGGCACCCGGTACGGCCAATCGATTTGCCAGCAGCAAGAGAAGATTATCCGCTGGGATCGTCAGCAGCAGCAGTATCAGCGCCTCAACTGCAACAGGTAAAACGTGCTTCAAAATGGGATAACCATTTTTAAGGAAAAACACCTGGTCTAAACCCGCCAGCAATGATCGTTTGGCCACAATTCACCCCAATTAGCTATACGACTTACACCATCATTGTACAACCATGCGCAATAGGGGGCAAATAGAAGTCCTGGGAATCATTATTCCATGGAAGGTAACGTGATTTTCCTCGCCCGTACAAACAAAAACCAGGGATTCTTGGTCAGGCGCTCGGTCCATTCGGGATGGTCGTGCAAAAACCGCGCATCCGGTTGGGGTTCTAAGAGCCGTTCAATCACAAAACCTGCCTCTTGCAGGGCTGCGCTGATCGCCGTCAACGGGCGGCGGTAAAACTGCACCTTACCCACCTTCCACTCATCTTCAAGCTGCTCGATGGCGAAGTAATTATCACGGTTAAATAATTTCCAATCCATAAAGGGGTGGTGCGTAGAAAAGACCAGGTAACCGCCCGGTTTCAATATCCGTTGATACTCCCGCAGGGTTGGCAGCCAATCTTTGAGGTAATGCAGTACCAACGGGCAAAGAACCAGGTCAAAGCGCTCATTTTCAGCAAAAGTCAGCGGCTGGCTGAGATCCGCCTGAAAAACCTCTGCTTTCCCAGCCGTTCGCTGGCGGGTGTGCGCCACAAAATCCGCGTTTAAATCGATCGAAGTGACCGCAGCCCCCTGCCCTAACAGGTATTCGGCGTACCAACCGGAGCCGCAGCCCGCATCCAGCACCTGCAAACCAGCCAGCGGCGGCAGCAGCGAACAGGTCGCCGGCCGCTCATACAGCACATTCATAGGATTGGTATCCACCGCTTGAATGTACTTTTGTGCAATTGGCTCGTAGCTTGCGCCGGTATGTTCAGGCATCTATACACTCGAATGAATGGGGTAAATCAAGTATAGCACACCAACATCCTATCTCATTCTTCGTATTTTATACTGCCCTGGTCAATTTCAGTCCAATTTAGTCCAATTTGATTATTGACAAAACTAATACTATTAGTTATTATACTAAGTATATTAGTAAAATATCGAGGTTACGAAATGAAAGAGACGAGAATATTAATCCATAAACAAGGGCAAATTGCCTATGAAATTCACGGAACTGGCCCACTGGTAGTGTGTATTCCTGGAATGGGAGACATTCGCGCAGAATACCGAATGGTCATTCCCGCTGTTGTATCAGCAGGATTTCAGGTTGCTGTGATGGACATACGCGGACACGGGCAAAGCAGCACAAACTGGGATGATTTCTCGGTAGCTGGGATTGGTCAAGACATCGTGGCTTTGATTCGGGAAATCAATAACAGCCCCGCAGTCATTATAGGCACATCAATGGCTGCCGGCGCTGCCGTTTGGGTAGCTGCCGAAGCTCCAGAATGGGTGCGCAGGCTAATTTTAATTGGTCCTTTCGTTCGAGGTGAAACCAGTAACGTAAATCGAATGATGTATTCCGCCTTATTTAGCCGTCCTTGGGGTCCATCGGTTTGGAAAAAATATTATGCCAGTCTATACCCAACCCGTAAACCTGAAGATTTTTCACAATATGCGATCTTTCTTAAAAACAATTTAACCGAACCAGGCCGGATGGAAGCTTTGCAAAAAATGATGGTTACATCAAAAAAAGAAGCTGAAATCCGCTTAAACCAGGTTAAAGCGCCAACACTGGTTATTATGGGCAGCCGCGATCCTGATTTTAAAGACCCGCAAGCCGAAGCAAGCTGGGTTGCGCAACAATTAAACGGGAATTTAAAGATGATCGGCGGGGCTGGGCATTATCCGCATGCTGAAATGCCTGAACTCGTCCTTCCAGAAATGATAAATTTCTTAAAGGAGTAAATCATGTCAAAAAGGCAGGGTCTAGACAAAATTAAGGTCGTTGAAACAGCCCTGGAAATCATTCACACCGAAGGGGCTCAGGCATTAACCCTAAACCGGGTCGCAGCCAAACTCGGCGTGAAAATTCCATCGCTGTACAACCACATTAATGGGTTACCTGAGCTGCAGCGAGAGCTGGCAATTTTTAGCGCACGCAAACTGGGAGAACGACTGTCAAACGCAGCCTTAGGAAAGTCAGGTCCTCAAGCATTGGTCTCTATAGCACAGGCTTATCGAGACTTTGTCAAAGAAAATCCTGATCTATATCTCATCGGACAGCGTTCTTTTGCCTTCATAGATCCTCAAGATCAGGATTTGATTTCAGCTCAGGATCAAGCCACGCGGGCAGCCTTTGCAGTTATCCAGTCCTTTGGATTGAGCGGAATGGATGCAATCCACGCTGTCCGCGGGTTACGCAGTCTTGCCCATGGGTTTTCCACATTGGAAATTTCTGCTGGTTTTGGATTGCCAGTCGCCTGTGATGAAAGTTATCAATACATGGTTGATATTTTTATTCGAGGATTGCTATATCCAATGAGTGATCCAGATAAGGAAAACACACTAGATGCTTAAAACCATTAATTTTGGAATACACTTTCTCCTTGAAATCTGCGCAGTGGCAGCCATTGTTTTTTGGGGATTTAAAACTGGCACGAATGGATTGGCCAAAATTCTTCTGGGTATTGCAATCCCATTATTGGCGATGGCTATTTGGGGAATCTTCCGAGTTCCTAATGATCCAGGCCCTGCCGCTGTAGCCGTGCCAGGGATTATCCGTATCGGCATTGAATTAGGCTTATTTGCTTTTTCCACCTGGGCTTTAGTTTCTTCAGGTAAGCCTACCCTGGCCTGGATTTTTGGCGGAATTACATTATTAAATTATCTTCTGATGCTAGACCGGTTGACCAGGTTATTAAACAGCAGCCAATAACAAAACAAAGTAATCCCCCTTCATAATAAAGGGGGATTTCCTCATCTCACTTTACCAAAATGGCCTGGAAGCCTACCAGCTTTCTCCAGGAACAACCCACTCCAATACGGGATCAACTCCCTGGAAAGCTTGAAGCCCAGTTGGAGCAATCATTTGATCCGGGATTAGATTTGTGGTTAATCCCGGATAAACCTCAAAGTAATTGGTCGAGTAACTGATCCTGGCTCGGGAATTTGGCAAGGTAAAATTCCGCACTTCACCATATTCATTCGGCATTCCCCCCGTAGGTGATCCAACAAATATTGCCGGAGTTTCCAATTTCAGGGTAAAAGCAGCTTCACTTCCCCCAGAAAAAGATCCTTGATCAACCAGGACAAATAATCGACCGGCTTGATTAATTTCCTCGCGCTCTTTTAAACCAGGCATAAAAAATTCCAAAAACTGAAAAGCGTTTCCTCCCCCATTTCCACGCAAATCGATTACAAACCGTTCTACTGGTTGTTCATCAACCACTTTCCACATTTGGTTAACTGTTGAACGGAAACGTAATGGAAAAACACAGGCGGCATACCGAAAATACATTGTACGAGAATTGGGATGATATTCAAACCAAAAAGCCTTGTTCGGTTTGCTTTGGTAATAAGGAAGTTCTTGTTCAACCGATAAGTATTTTACATACTTGCCTGAAGTTAACGGCTCTACATTTACTTCAAAAATTCCCTGTTCCTGGTCTGACAGGGTTAATAGAACTGGTTCACCCGGTACAGCTGCCCCAATTTTCGTTAAGTAATCTACCGAAACCAAAACATTAGGACTTTTCACCCTGGCCCAGGCATCATTTTCATGGGTGATATAGGGTAACGCGGACTGATACACCTCCTCTACACTTAAATCCCCAAATTTCAAGATTTTGGCCCCAACAGCTTGCGGGTAATTCTCATAAATTCTGCGAATGTACAAACCATCCGCATACCAATCCACATCCATTGGCAGTTTTTGGAAAGATAGTTTGCCCGGTGAAACAAATGCAGTATGCCCATCCCCTACCAAAGCAACCATGCGCATCAGCTCCAATGCAAATTCGCCGTCGCTTAAACCAGGCGCAAGCGATTCAATCTGGTCAATTTCTTCCCAAAATTTTTCTTCGGATGTCGTATGGTAAGCATTGTCATGCAAACGGACCATTTCAGTGCCAAGATAGCGTATATCTTGCTGTGCACGGTCTCCAAAAGAATTTCCTGGGTGCGGAAAAGGTGCCGGGTATGGAAAAAGAACATAACCGTGCAAAATAAAAGCCGCAATTACATCCACCAGTTTAAAAGTCAGGATTGTCGTCATGCCAAACCATGCCAGCAGAGAAGTAGAGCAATTTAATTTCTCAGCTAATAAGAATGGCATTAACAAACCAAAGATCGCGATTACCCAAACCATAAAAGTCCAATCAATCCTGCCTTGTAGGCCCGGGTAGGAAAGTCCAGCCAATAATACTCCAGCCCAAATCACCCAACGCGCCCAGGATAAATATTTCCCTATATTTGCCGCAACCAGAAAATACCCTAAAATCGGGACAATAATGAGAAATTCAGCCAATCGAAAGATTGAGACACCATCTCGAATGCCAATGCCGAATCCCCATTGAGTAATCGCATAATTAAACGTGCGTACAGCATCCGCAAAAAACCAAAAAGATAAGATGATCATAAAAAATAAGCGAAGTGCATACCCAATAGTAAATTTCGATTTAATCACTGCCGAATCCATTTTTATTCTCCTTCTAAGTAAAAAACTGTTGAAGCCCTTCTTATGGCACAGCCCCATCTAAGTAAATTGTAGATGTAATCAACTTCATAAATCCTATACATCCGGTGAAAACCGGTTGGCCAAATTTCCAGTTTCGACCTGTACAAAATGCCCAAACCTTACCAGACACAAGAACAGGTCAAACACAATCTCTTCTATCAATTCCGTTGAATCCGACTAACTCTCTTGACACGCAAGCCAAATCTTGTTATGATCATACATGTAATTGAATTACATATTACCGCGTAAGGTTTACGCGAACAACAAAAGAGGTAAGTATGATCGACGATCAGAATGTAATTGAAGGCCAGGCCAGCGATATTCCGCAGCCAGAAGCCAAACCGGAAACCGAAAAAAAGACCGCTGCTGGCACGGAAGTCCCACTGAAATCCGCCTGGAAGCAGGTGGAAAATATTGGCCAGGCCCTGGGCGATGCCTTGCAAGGCCGCGGCAACGTGGTGATGGTGCGCGTCAATGACGAAGCCCTCAGCCACCTGGATATGCTGGTGGAAGCAGAGATTGTTAAATCCCGCTCGGAGGCGGCTGCCCTACTGATCAACGAAGGCATCAAATCAAATGAAGCCTTGTTTGGCCGGATCAGCGAAATTACCCAACAAATTACGCAGCTCCGTTCGCAGCTGCGCGAATCTGTCCGCATGGAAAACCAGGACAGCAAGAAGGAAGAATAAACAATGGAAGAAAATATCAACACTCAGCCTGTGGAAGAAAACCCCACCCCCGCAGGTGAGCCCGTCCAGCCCGAAACGCCTCAGGCAGCATCCGCCGCCGAAGCACCCCGCTCCGAGAAAACCAGCCCGGCTGCCTGGGAGCAATTTTTAGATGAAGTCGGCGCAATGGCCGTATCCTTTGGACGAGCAGCCGGCCGCGCTGCCGAAGATTTGACCGGTTTAATGGTTCTACCCGTGGATAAAGAGACGCGCGCAAAACTCGACCAGTTTATCGAGTCCGGCGCAGTGGAAACCCGCGCCCAGGCTGTTTTGAGCCTGCTGAAAGACGGCATCCGCTCCAATCAATCCATTTACGACCGGGTTGAAAAAACCCAGGCGCAAATCCAGGCACTCAAGAGCCAGCTGCGTTCACTGGTTAATCCATAAATATCCTCAGTTACTCCCTGTTTCCGGCGGCCGGTCTGTTCAACCGGCCGCCACTATTTTCACAGGTATTGAATTTTTCCGCTTCTGGCATAGACTAAGATTAGAAATCACCTCAATTCCGCGGGGGAAGGTATGTCTGGCTGGTTAATTCTGGATCAAGCGGTACAAATTCTTGGCAGTCTGGCCGTGCTGGCCGCACTGATAATCGTGGGCATCGGTATTACGCAGGGAATCCGCCGCCCGGCCGGACGGAGCTCAGGCAAAGGGATCGGGCTGCTGCGCCAGCCGACAGCCATTATCCTCTGGGCCGTCCTCGGAACCTTATTATCTTTTTGGCTCTGGCAGCCCATTGGCTGGAGAATTCCCCCTTTGTTTCGTCCATTAACCTTGTTGTCCGGCGCACTGCTCTATTTTGCCGGATTGGGTTTGGTGATTTGGGGGCATTTGACGCTGGGCAAATACTATTTCGTTTCCAGCGGATTTGGGGCACAATTATTCGCAGATCATCGTTTAATTCAACACGGCCCGTATGCCTTAGTGCGCCATCCCATGTACCTTGGAATCTTGCTGACCGGATTGGGCGGGATGCTGCTGTACCAGACCTGGACACTGGTATTGATCACCGGTCTTTTCCCTGGTTTGGTGCTCCGCTCCCGGCGCGAGGAAGCGGCACTGGCAGCCGAATTTGGTAAAGAATGGCAGGCTTACAGCAAAATTGTCCCCCCATTTTTCCCCCGCCTGTTCTCCAGCCAAAAAGCCAGGCAAGAAAATTAAGCGAACCCAAAGTTATCCGACTTCAATTGGTTTCACCCGAATTCACTACCAGAATCCGTCAAGGAGAAAAAAATGGACTTTGAATACACCACCAATCCACCTTCCGCTGAACAATATTTCGCCCTGTTTGAGACAACTGGTTGGAACCGCATCTACCGGGCCTCAGCCGAAGAATTAATTCTTGTGGTAAAAAACAGCCAATTTGTGGTTTGCGCCTACGAAGGACAAAAGCTGGTGGGTTTCGGCCGCGTGCTGACGGATGGTGTCTTACACGCCATGATATACGATATGATTGTCCATCCCTATTATCAACGCCTGGGAATCGGCACACAAATTTTGAACCGCTTGATCGCCTGGTGCAAGGAAAACAAGATTCGTGATATCCAGCTTTTTTGCGCCCGCGGCAAACGTGGGTTTTACGAACATAATGGTTTTTTCGCCCGCCCGGATGAAGCCCCAGGGATGCAATATAAATAAATGGTTTTTGTCCTGAATATATTCGTTTTGTCTATCTACTTTTGTTATAATGATTTTGTCCCATCAAGCTTTGCCAGAAAAACAATCCAATTTCATTTCTGGCAAAGCGGCCGCTGAAAAGTGGTCCAGTTTGTTTTGTGGAATCAACCCATTAACCATACAGCCTTTAAGAAAATGGGATTCTCCGGGAACCATTTCTGGAGAGACGGTCTGGTTGGTACAATCAACCAGACCAAAATCAAACATCTCAACCCATGAAAGGAGATATCATGGCAGGAATTGCAGGGGTCGCCAGCCCTGGGAAACGCAATGCAGTTGACCAAATGCTGGAAAAATTGACCCACCGCGGGTCAAATACCCTTACTCTGGAAGCACAAGATAGCACCTTAGGGGTGGTATATAACCAGCTTCCATCCGAAACCATTGAACGCTTAAAAATTGAAAAGATTGCCATCGACTCAGCCGGTGGAGATCATTTTGCACGGGTCGATCACGGGAAACTGGGACTTGTGCTCAGCCGCGACCGCCTGGGTGTAGCTCCGTTATATTACGGGCAGGATGCCGAAGGAGATCTTTGTTTCGCCTCCGAAGTCAAGGGATTAATCCCTCTTACCCGTGATGTACATGAACTGCTGCCTGGCCACCGGTTGATCAACGGTCGGCAAGAAACGCTTTTCTCGCTGCAAACCCTACCCGCGAGCAATACCCCACCCGACCAAATTGCACGGGAAGTACGCTTACGCCTGAATTCGGCCGTGGAACGCCGCGCCAAATCACAACCCGAATTTGGCTGCCTGCTTTCCGGCGGGTTGGATTCCAGTGCAATAGCCGCTTTAGCCCGCCCCTACTCCGCCAAAATGCACACCTTTGCAGCAGGAGTTGCCGGGGCACCCGACTTGAAACACGCTCGCGATGCATCCGAAGCGCTTAACACCTATCATCATGAACGGCTTGTCCGGTTCGAAGATATGCTCAACGCGCTGCCGGATGTGATCTACCACCTTGAATCCTTTGATGCGCTGTTGGTTCGTTCCAGTATCACCCACTATCTTGTGGCACAAATGGCGGCCAATATCGTTCCAGCCGTGTTTTCCGGTGAAGGTGGCGATGAGCTGTTTGCCGGGTACTCCTACTTGAAGCAGCTATCGCTGGATGACCTCCCGAACGAGTTGATCGACATTACCAACAGACTGCACAATACAGCCTTACAGCGGGTTGATCGCTGCACACTGGCACACGGTGTAACAGCCTGGGTACCGTTCTTGGATGCAAATGTAGTCGATTATGTAGTGACAATTCCACCGCAGTATAAACTCAAACAGGGGGTTGAAAAATGGATTCTGCGCGAAGCAGTGCGGGATTTACTTCCATCGAACATTGTGACACGCCCCAAAGCGAAGTTCTGGGAAGGCGCTGGAGTTGGCGAACAAATGTTGCATTATGCCGACAAAATGGTCAGCAACCAGGATTTTCAACGGGAACGACAGCTGCCAAACGGATGGAAATTAAACAGCAAGGAAGAGCTGTTGTACTACCGCATTTTCAAAGAACATTTTGGCGATCTGGACAATTTAGCCTGGATGGGACGAACAAAAGGTGCGCCAGTTCATTAAATCACTCTAAAGGTTGAGGTTATGCCGTTGATTCTACAAAACATCCTTGATTCCAATCTATATCATTTACTTGGTTTACCCTTGCTGATCTTTTTTGCCCGCGTCTTTGATGTGACTCTGGGAACGCTGCGCATCATCTTTATTTCGCGCGGCAAAAAAAAGATTGCCCCGCTGCTGGGGTTTGTAGAGGTCTTTATCTGGATCGTGGCTGTCAGCCAGATCATGAAAAGCGTTTCCTCGCTGCCAGCCTACCTGGGGTACGCAGCTGGATTTGCCGCCGGTAATTATGTCGGCATGGTCATTGAGGACCGCCTGGCGATTGGAACATTAATTATCCGCACTATTTTGCCCGAGCATCCCGCTGAATTGATCCAACGTCTGCACGATGCGAATTTCGGCGTGACCTGTGTGGCCGGTGAAGGGGCACACGGTCCGGTAACGTTACTTTACACCGTCATCAAGCGCAAATCACTCCCTGAGGTTACAGCGATCATCCACAGCCTGTACCCGCGAGCGTTTTTAACCATTGAAGAGCTGCGCAGTGCCGAGCAAGGGATTTTTCCCAAAGATCCCGATCCGTTTCAAAATCCTTTTGCACTGCGCAAAGCAAAATAATATTTCAATACAGCCAGTCAGGGGGCAAATCTGCAATGTGATGATCTTTTAAAAGGAGGTTAATAATGAAAACAGTTGTTGCCGGCGCACTGGGGGAATGCGTTCATGTTGCCGGAGTGAGTAATTTCCTGCGCCTGGCCGAGATGGCTGGGTGGAAAACCGTGTTTTTAGGACCCGCAGTACCCATTGAAGACGTGATCGCTGCTGCTCAGCGCGAAAAGGCTGATCTGGTAGGTGTGTCTTACCGGCTTACTCCGGAAACCGGTGAGCGCCTGTTAGGTGAATTTGCCGAAGCTGCAGACGAACTGCGCAGCGCCGGGGTGCGCTTTGCCTTTGCCGGGACACCCCCAGTGGCCGCCCGCGCCAGAGCCAGCGCCTTTTTTGAACAGATATTTGACGGTTCAGAACCTGCCGAAGATGTCCTGGCTTATTTGAAGGGTGAAGCCAAAAACACGGCTGGAGAACAAAATTATCCCCAAACAACTGTTGAACGAATTCGTTGGAAGGCCCCCTTCCCACTCTTGCGCCACCATTTTGGCTTGCCCACGATGGAAGATACCCTGGACGGGATTGCCGAGATTGCCGAAGCGCGTGCTTTGGATGTGATCTCATTGGGCACCGACCAGGATGCCCAGGAAAATTTTTTCCACCCGGAACGCCAAAACCCGCGCCGGCGGGGAGCAGGCGGTGTGCCGGTTCGCTCTGCGGATGATTATCGCGCCCTCTTCCAGGCCAGCCGCCGCGGAAATTTCCCCCTACTTCGCACCTATTCCGGCACCGATGACTTTATCCGCCTGGCTGAAATGTACGCCGAGACGATAAATATCGCCTGGTGTGCCATTCCACTCTACTGGTTTAACCAGATGGACGGGCGCGGCCCCTGGGACCTGGCCGGTTCGATTGACCTGCACCAGCAGGTGATG
>JAJUJY010000274.1 GCA_029265085.1 Chloroflexota bacterium | reverse complement strand
GGCAAACATGCTGATCCCTTTCTCGACCAGTTCCTGGCGCGCCTGTTGGATTTTTGGCACTTTAAAGACGATTTTGGGCGTATCTTCCCCTTTCCGCCCCTTGCCGCCTGCATGCAGTGCCAGGCTGCACGTGCCGGTTTCAAATGTGACCCAATGTTCCTGCGCGTAAGAGTCCTGATCTCCCGGAAAGCTGATTTTTAATCCGATCAGATCCCGATAAAATTTAACCATCCGGTCCATATCCTGAACATACAGGATGACCTCATGCAGACCAAGAATTTCCATCTTCCTACCTCGGCTCGTGCGTGCTTTACGAGTTGGGTGGATCAACTTGCGGTAGATTTAATACAAAATTGATTAAATCAGGGCGTTCTTCCCATCCCGCTTTTTTATAAAATTCACGGCGGTAGGAATCTCGCTTGCGGTTATTGAGTAATGACAGGCGTGCGCAGCCGCGTTGATTGGCTTCCTTGGCGACCTCATTGAGCAAACGGCGGCCAATTCCTTTGCCGCGTTGATTTTCAATGATGAATAATTCGGAAACATAACCTTCCGGTCCGGCTAGAATGAGATAGGGCAGCCAATGCACGCTGGTGTAGCCAACGATTTGGTGCAATATATTTTCTGCGACATAGATGGAGTGGCTTTTGTCTGCCAAACAGAGTTCTATGTGATGGTAAACACGCTGTTGAGTCTCCGCTTCGCTTTCGGTTTCAATCACCTTAAACCAGCCAATACTGCGAATCAGGTTCGCCAGTGCAGCAGCATCTGCCAACTTCACTCCGCGTATGGTAAATTGACTGCCTGCGGGCGGGGCATATTCTGCCAATCCGTCTGAATATGCTTGCGGGTCACCGTACTTTAAACCAGCTAGAGCTTCTTGTAAGGCAAACGTGCCTTGATAAAAGCGGGCACGGGATAACATCTCATCTGTCACCGGGTAATATTCACAAAGTTCTTGAAAAAAAGCATCTCCTAAACAGGCTGCAGAGGCTAGATCTACTGCGGGGTCTCCAATGGCTAAAAACCCAAAGTCAATAATTCCGCTAATGGTATTTTGCTCTGGGTCATAGAGGATATTGCTGGGACCAAAATCCCCGTGCCGCAGACAGGGAGTAAATTCTAAGAACTTTAAATCGCTCAATACTGGTTCAAAATGTGCGGCAATACGATCACGCGCCTCGGGGTACATGGCTGGAAAGAGCAAATTTTGAGTGTCTTTATACATTTGCACGAATGTTTCATGCTGGTCTGCCAGTGGAAAGTCAAGCCCGAGCGTCTCGTGTGGAATATGGTGTAATTCTTGTAAAAACTTTGCCAATTGTCTGGCCAGGTGTTTTCGGATGGATCGATCTGTAATTTGTTCCAGTGTGCTGGTCCAAAGAGGGGCTCCATGAATCATTTCATAGCCCATAAATATTTCTTCAGCTCGATCCAATCCGATGTTCTGATACACGGGATTTGGAATGGGCAAACTGAGATATGGCTGAATTTTTTCCAGTGCCTGGATTTCGAGAATAAATGATTCGCCGATTTCTGGATAGCGCGGAAAACGGAAAATCCAATCCTCGTTAACAATTAATACCTGGCTGTATTGCCCTACCGTATGATGAAATCTGGCTGTCTGTATCCGTAGGTCGGGACAGTAACGTTGGATTATGGCAACTTTCGGATCTAATTCGGCCAATATTAACCTCCTGAGACATTGATCGGATATGAAGGCGGTTCGTTCCAATCGCCTTATTTTTCCAGGTATTCTTGACCACCCTGCGCCTGACGGGTGTACTTTCCTGTACTCATCATATATCGAGAAAATTAATATTACAATAGTTAAGCATTTCTCTGCTGCCAAAAAAAACGCAATGGCAGGCGGGAATTGCTTCAAATGTCAGACAAATGTTTTTGATAGCCAGTTTTTATTGGAATTGGCTTGATTTTCCGTGTAAGTTGTCTGATAATATTGTTGAAATCCCTCGCATCACCTGAAAAGGAGAATAAACGATGAGCGCAAATCCCAGCGTTACTGGAAAACGTTCTTTCATGCCCACATTATTGCAGCGAAAATCCCCGGTACCTTCAGATATTGAGATTGCTCAAGCATCCGAATTGAAACCGATTACACAAATTGCTGAAGAATTGGGGCTGCAGCCGGACGAAATTGAACTTTATGGTCCTCATAAAGCAAAGGTCAAGCTGGAAATTCTGGAGCGATTAAAGAATATTCCGGATGGCAAATACATTGATGTCACGGCAATTACCCCCACGCCGCTGGGTGAGGGAAAAACAACCACAACCATTGGCTTAAGCCAGGCTTTAGGCGCCCATTTGGGCAAATCGGTAATGACCTGCATCCGCCAACCCAGCCAGGGACCAACCTTTGGTATTAAAGGCGGTGCTGCTGGTGGTGGCTATAGCCAGGTGATTCCAATGGAAGATTTCAATTTGCACCTGACGGGTGATATTCACGCGATCACGGCGGCGAATAATTTAATGGCTGCTGCGATTGATGTGCGCATGCTGCATGAATCTGATGCTACCGACGAGCAGTTGTTTGACCGTTTATGTCCGCGCGATAAACAGGGCAAACGGCATTTTGGCCGCAACATGTGGAACCGCCTGAAAAAATTGGGTATTGATAAAACCGATCCGGAAGAATTAACTCCGGAAGAACGCAGCCGCTTTGCCCGGCTGGATATTGACCCGGCATCAATCACCTGGCGGCGTGTACTAGACACATCCGACCGGTTCCTCCGCGGTGTGACCGTTGGCGTTGGGCCGAATGAGAAAGGCCATGAACGGGAAACAGGGTTTGATATTACCGTTGCCAGTGAGATTATGGCGATCCTGGCCTTGACCACCAGTCTCGCAGATATGCGCGAGCGGTTTGGCAAAATTGTGATTGGGACCAGCCGGAAAGGCGAAGCCATTGATGCCGATGATTTGGGCGTAGCTGGCGCAATGACCGTTTTGATGCGGGATGCTATCAAGCCAACCTTGATGCAAACGCTGGAAGGCACGCCTGTGTTTGTCCATGCAGGTCCGTTTGCGAATATTGCTCATGGCAATAGCTCCATCCTGGCGGATAAGATCGGCCTGAAACTGGCAGATTATGTGGTTACAGAATCCGGCTTTGGTTCCGATATGGGCATGGAAAAATTCTTTGATATTAAGTGCCGCTATTCTGGGCTGGTTCCCAATGTGGTGGTATTGGTTGCAACGGTGCGCGCGCTCAAGATGCACGGCGGCGGCCCCAAGGTTGTGGCTGGTAAGCCCCTGGATGCGGCTTATACTGATGAGAATCTGGACCTGCTGAAAGCTGGGTTGGGTAATTTGTTGGCGCATATTAATATTGCCAAGCATTACGGTATCCCAGTGGTAGTGGCGATCAACTCTTTCTTCACGGATACACCTGCAGAACTGGAATTGATTCGCAAAGTCGCTGTGGAAGAAGGCGGTGCGGAGGCTGCCGTGGTTTGCAAGCATTGGGAGTTGGGCGGCGAAGGTGCAAAAGAGCTGGCAGAGGAAGTGGTAAAAGCTGCCGAAAAACCCTCGAATTTCCAATTCTTATACCCGTTGGATCTCACCATTAAAGAGAAAATTGAAACCATTGCCCGCGAAGTGTACGGCGCTGATGGGGTGGATTATTTACCGGAAGCAGAAGCACGGATTGCAGACTATACCCGTTTGGGCTTTGATAAGCTGCCAATCTGCATGGCCAAAACTCACCTGAGCCTGAGCCATGATGCCAATCTTAAGGGTGTGCCGAAAGGTTTTCGCATTCCGGTGCGGGATATTCGGGCATCTGTTGGGGCGGGCTTCCTGTATCCGCTGTTGGGC
>JAJUJY010000302.1 GCA_029265085.1 Chloroflexota bacterium | reverse complement strand
ACATGGTATGGGCATTATTCAAAACAGGCAGCAGTCCTTCTGACGTTCTAACCTGCCCAGAAAGTCCCCAACTGGCTGTCACATACATACGTACATTTTCATTGGATAAGCTTTGAATCCAGGTTGGATAAAATGTGTTTCGATCAATTTCACTTTGGGGTGCTTTTTGAGCTCGGTCCAGGCTGGTAATCACGACCAATGGGCTTATTTTGGGATGGGACGCCAACGCCAAGGCATTGCTTTTCATTAATTCTTCCTGGCAAGCCACCCCCGCGCTGTCATTTTCTTGGGTGGCCGCTATTTCAAGGCAGGCTAATGATTTTTCAATTTTTTGAATTTCAGAGGATAAGATTGCCCGTGAAGCGGTTTGTTCAATCAGTTGGGCAATCAAGCCGTGCATCTCCTGCGTGGAATATTGCAGAAATGCACTTTGTAGAGGGATATATTCTTCGACAATCCGGCCTTCAGGTAGTTTCGGGATTTGGACTAAATGAAGATAAATTTCTCGGAAGGTCTGATCTGCCCCAACTAAGTACACTTTAATTTTTTCGTTGCTCAAGCGTGTGGTGTTGTAATCTCGCAGTCCATTAAAAAAATCTTGCCATTCACATAATGCAGATGGTAAATGATCCGTAGCGCTATTAATAAATTCATTCGCCTGAGATTGGTAAACCATTGGTGCTTCAATGATTAAATTTTGTAAGCCAATTTGTTTATTTAATTGGGTGATTAATCCCAATGATAAATCCACGACCTCCAGTTCACCTTTTTGCAGCCCCAAGACGTATAAATCATAATTTTTGGGTAATTCTGGAAGCAGGGAAATATAATCGTAAGCCAATACCTGGTTCTGCGGCTGCGGGGTTGGATTTCGCAGTGCCTGGTAGATTGCAACGGATGGGCTGGGGGTGATCTCCGGAATGTAAGTAGGTGCCGCAATACCCGGTGGAATCCTGGCAGTGTGAATCTGGCAGCCAGTTAAGATTGCTGTCTGGAATATGAGGATAATCAGGAAAATCCATCGCTTAGGTTGAGGCATGGGGTTCATAGAGGAATGAGAATTATACTATCATGTCTATATTCAGCGAAAACCGATGGATAGGTTAACGTTCTTTTGGACAGTACCTACCTGTACTTTTGGGTAGGTTGTAGCGTTTCATCGTGCATAGGAAGAGGATTAATCAATCCATTGAATTCTATGTACAATTAAGGTGAGATATGAGGTGCAGTGATGGTAGCAATTCATGACCTGAAAAAAATTAATGATTATGAATGGGAAATTCCGGTTACATTCCGTCAAGATATGCGCGTTCCGGTGCGGTTATTTGTAACCCGGCGTTTATTAGAAGCAGCGATGGATGATCTGTCTTTAACCCAGGCGGTCAATGCAGCAACATTGCCAGGTGTAGTAGAGCCGGTTGTGGTCATGCCGGATATGCATCAGGGATACGGATTCCCGATTGGAGGCGTGGCAGCAACCCGCTATCCGGAAGGGGTGATTTCTCCAGGCGGGATTGGGTACGATATTAATTGCGGAGTCCGTTTGATGGGGGCATCAATTTCGCTTGAATCGGTTGACCCGTATCTGGTTGAGCTGGCAAATGCACTCAATCATTATTGCCCAAGTGGCGTGGGAACGGGGGGGCAGGTCTACCTCAGCGAAGCAGAACTGGATCAAGTTTGCCGGTTGGGGTCGAAATGGGCGCAGAAGAAGGGGATGGCCACCGAGGAGGATGTCCGGCGAACCGAAGAAGGAGGCTGTATTGACGGCGCAGATCCTTCCAAAGTCAGCCAAAGAGCCAAAAAACGCGGAAAAGATCAATTAGGCACCCTTGGGGCTGGGAATCATTTTATCGAAGTTGACGTTGTTGACCAGATATTCGATCGGCAGGCTGCCCAGGTGATGGGATTGCAGGAAGGGCATCTGGCGCTGCAAATTCATTGCGGTTCGCGAGGATTTGGCCATCAGATTTGCACCGATTATGTGCAGGAATTGCAAGGCGCGGTGAAGAAATATAATATTCACCTGGTCGATCGGGAGCTAGTTTGTGCGCCTTTAACTTCACCCGAAGGACAGGATTACCTGGCTGCTATGCGGGCTGCTGCAAATTATGCGTTTTGTAACCGCCAAATTCTTGCCCACCTGGCTCGCCAGGCATTTGAATCCGTTTTGGCAGGCAAGGTTTCTAACTGGCATTTGCATCAAATTTATGATATTGCCCATAACATTGGAAAAATAGAAACTCACCTCATTGACGGCAAACCCACCGAGGTATGCGTACATCGAAAAGGAGCCACCCGTGCTTTTGGCCCCGGCGCTCCAGGCTTGCCGGATGTGTACCAGAAGATAGGTCACCCGGTTTT
>JAJUJY010000063.1 GCA_029265085.1 Chloroflexota bacterium | reverse complement strand
TAACGCAAGTGCCGCCGGTAAAATCGCGCCTGGCATGGCGCTTTGAGACAGCCCGTACCTACGTGCGCGTCTTGTTTAATCCGGTCGCGGCACAACCAACTCCGGTGAGTGCTGCTGCATTGGAAGAAACACCGGTGCAGGCGACACCTACTGCCACGCTGCAACCGGCCACACCCACTCCGACACCGGTTGTATCGCCAACTCCTATGCCCACTCCCACCCCTTTGCCGGGCAAAATCATTTTAAATCCGCCGCAATATGAAAAGCAAGAAATGAACAACTGCGGCCCGGCTACCTTAACGATGTTTTTGCGCAGTTTCGGATGGACGGGGGACCAAAAACTGATTGCCGAGGTGATTAAGCAGTTTCCGGAAGACCGCAACGTGAATATTGAGGAACTGCTCTTCTACACCCGCAATTATGTGGGCTGGCTGCGGACCGAATTTCGCGTGGGCGGCAATATTGATATTTTGCGCAGTATTATTGCCCAGGGATATCCGGTTATGATTGAAGAATCCTTTATCATGGAAGAAAGTTACTGGCCGAATGACGACCGCTGGGCTGGACATTATCTGTTGGTCACGGGCTATGACGATACCACGCGTACCTTTGTCACGCAGGATTCTTTCCTGGGTGAAAACCGGATTGTATCTTATGCAGACCTGGATAAATCCTGGCAGACTTTTAACCGCGTGTTTTTTGTTGCTTTCCCACCCGAGCAGGAAGATGTGTTTAAGTCTTTGTTAGGCAGCAACTGGGATGAAAAGCAAAACCGTCAGAACGCCCTGGATACAGCGCGATATGAAACCGAAACCACGCCCAATAATCCTTTTGCCTGGTTTAACCTTGGTTCAAACCTGGTCTATTTTGAAAAATATAATGAGGCTGCACGAGCCTATGATAAAGCGCGCGAATTGACCTTGCCGCAGCGCATGCTGCGCTACCAGTTTGGTCCATTTTTTGCTTATTTCCATGCTTCACGCACCGAAGATTTACTGGCGATTACTCAATACGCACTCAAAGTGACACCGAATTCAGAAGAAGCACGATTATGGCACGGTTGGGGGTTGTACCGTTCCGGCAAGAAAGCGGAAGCGCTTGCGGAATTTCAAAAAGCTCTGGAGGCTCATCCCGGTTATTTTGACGCCCAATATGCCCTTGATTTTGCCAATTCAAACTAACCTTCAAGGACTCACATGAAAAAGAACGGCATCCTGATCACCATTGTTGCATTGTTGTCTATTTGTTGCTTATGCCTGGGCTGCCTGGGCTTGACTGCTGCCGGAGCGTTTGGTTTTGTCAGCAGTGACCCGTTTGACTGGTTTGAATCGGAGGAACAATCGCAGCTGCCTCAAGAAGAGGCTGTGCAAATTCCTACCCGCCAGCCCAGCCAGGATGCTGAAACGCCAACGCCGGAGCCAGCCCAGCCCACTGAACCTTCTACACAACTGCAAACAGAATTAATTCCGTCAGAAATCGCTGTACAGATGGATACCATCCAGCAGCAGGTGATCCGTTTGCGCGGATTGCGGCCCAATGAGGATGTAGATCGTAAACTAATGTCCGCCGAAGAGTTAAAAAAACGGGTGGATGAGGACTTTTTGAAAGACTACACGCCCGATATCGCCCAGGAGGATGGCTGGATTCTTTCAGCGTTTGGGCTGCTTGAGCCAGAATTTGACCTGTACCGTTTTTACTCTGATCTTTATGCGGAACAGGTGGCTGGTTTTTACGATAGTGAAACCAAAGAGATGTATGTGGTTCAGGGAGAGGATTTCGGTGCACCGGAACGATTAACCTATGCTCATGAATATACCCATTTCCTACAAGATCAGAATTATGACATGCAGAATGGGTTAAATATTAATGATGACACCTGTGAAGAGGATAGCGAATATTGTCTGGCTGTTTCATCATTGATCGAAGGGGATGCGTCATTTGTGGAGCAATTCTGGTTTTTCCGTTATGCCACGGATGAAGAACGTGAGGAAATCCAGGCATATTATGAGGACATGGACTTGCCAGTGTATGACAACGCGCCAGCTTATATACGCGAGGATTTTTCTTTCCCGTACGATGCGGGATTTGAGTTTGTCCAATATTTATATGAGCAAGGAAAATGGTCGGCCATTGATGCTGCTTTCGAAAATCCGCCGGTTTCTTCTGAGCAGATTTTGCACCCGGAACGCTATCCGGATGATCAACCTGTTGAGGTAAACCTGCCAGAATTGGAAGAGACTTTAGGTTCCGATTACCGGTTGATCGATGACGGTGTGATGGGCGAGTGGTACACCTATCTGATTCTGGCGCAGGGGTATGACTCATCTTTTCGCCTTTCAGAAGAACAGGCAAGCAAGGCTGCCGAAGGATGGGGCGGTGATGCTTATGCAGTGTACTGGTCGGATGCGATAAATCAGGCAGTTGTGGTGATGCAAACCGAATGGGATGAGACGCAGGATGCACAAGAATTTTTTGATGCATTTAATCAGTACGGCCAGGCTCGCTGGGGCGGGCCAGAAAGTACTTCTTCTCAGCAGGCGCAGTGGACCACAAAAGATGGCGAGGTGATCCTGATCCAGCGTCAGGGAAATCAAACATTGTGGTTGATGGTTCCTGATGGTACAATCCTGGACACAATTACCGGACAATTTGTGAATTTTTCCTTCGAATAAACCAATGCCCCTGGATTTAGCCCGCATTCAAGCCATTTGTTTTGATGTTGACGGTACCTTAAGTGATACCGATGATGTTTGGGTCAGCGGTTTAGAAAACCGCCTGAAACCCCTCCGGGGACTTTTTCCCCGCCGTGAAGTGCGTCCAATCGCGCGCTGGCTGGTCATGGCGAGTGAAACCCCTGGTAATGTGGTGTACGAACTGCTGGACCGCCTGGGACTGGATGATGAGGTTGGGCGGCTTGTCAGTGCTATGTCGCGCTGGAAAAAAGAAAAAATTCACCCGCTTTGGCTGGTGCCGCGGGTGAGTGAGATGCTGCACTTGCTGTATGGCAGGTTTCCGTTGTCGGTAGTGAGCGCACGCGGCGAACACAGTACCATGCAATTCTTGCAGCAGCACCAGATCTTTCCATTGTTTCATGCGGTTGCAACGGCGCAAACCTGCCATTATACCAAGCCGTTTCCTGACCCGATTCTTTGGGCGGCACAGTCGATGGGCGTTGATCCTCAAAATTGCTTGATGGTAGGCGATACCACGGTTGATATTCGTGCAGGGAAAGCCGCTGGGGCTCAAACGGTGGGGGTCTTGTGCGGCTTTGGCAGTGAACGTGAATTGCGCCGCGCTGGCGCAGATCTGATTCTGCCAACTACAGCAGACCTGGCCGATATTTTGATAAAATCATAGAAAAATCCCCGCAACTGCGGGGATTTTTTGTAATGATCCAGTAGATATTAGAAAGAGATACCAAACAAACGCAGCCAGGGGCGGCCGTAGCTGAGGAACGGCCACGGTATTGAGGCCAACAGCAGCAGCAGTGAAATGGTGTACCAGATGGCTGCCCGGCGGTGCTTTTTTACCGCATCTACGGCTTTGCGTGAGACCGATCGTCCAACGTGGGCAATACCCATCGCGATGATCATTACAAACAGATGCTCAATGGCAAAAAAGCGCAGTCCGCTGTTGCTCATCGCAGCTCCAAAATCGGCTGCCAGTACACCTGCCCAGCCTTTGCTGAAATACAGGATTAAGCCTAAGAGAATTTGCAGGTCAAAAAAGATCGTGTACAGCAAGCCGGCTTTGTTGTCGGCAGCGCCGAAATCTTTTTTGCCAAACCAGCCGCTGAATGCGCGGATGATTGCAATCAAAGCGAAGATGATGACTGCCCAACGGGTCAGGTTGTGAAATGTTTGCAGGATCAGATTGAGTGTGGACATGAATAGTTTCTCCTGAATTGTATTTTGGTGAGATTAATCCTCTGCGGAATTTGCAGAGGTGTATTCCAGACGATGTATGATCTTTTGCAGCCAGGCAATTTCGTTTTTTAGATGGGTGATCTGATGTTCGATCATCCAGTGCGCCGTGCCGGGATGAGCCGGGGCTGTGTGTAGAACTTCTTGATATTCTTGCATGTTTTTCATTTGCGCTTCGAGTAATTCTCGGGCTTCAGCCGGGTCGAGTTGGTCAAGGAATGCCAGCCCAATATCCGCGGGAAAGGGGGCGGGAGTGTATGTGCGCAGCACCGCCCGTAATAATTCCTGATAGGCCTGTTCTCCGGCAGGGGTTAACCGGTACACCCGCCGGAGGGGGCGGTTGCCGGATTGGTTTTGTTCGAAAGTGATCCAGCCTTTTTGCGTCATTTTCTCCAGTAGAAAGTAAGCGGTCGGCTTTTTGAGGTCAGTACAGGTGCCCAGGTTTTGATCAATAAATTCGATCAACTGGTAGCCGTGCATTTGCTGCCGGCGAAGAATCCCGAGTAAGAGTAGTTCGCGCTCCATAAACTGATAATTCAATCCTGATTAGTCAATATTGACTATATTTATTTATTATAGATAAATATCTGAGACTGTCAAGTGAAATACCTTCAAGATTGTACAGTCCGGCAAAGATCATCAGCCAGTAGGACATTTGTCATATCCGCCGCTAACCACTTGACAGATGCAAAATGGCGTGGTAAATTAATTGCAAACAGGTTTGCATTACAAACTAGATTGCGAGAGGTTATTATGAGTGACTCAATTCAAGAAACAATTCGGCGCACACAGCGTTACTGGTATATTGACGGTCTGGCCGAAATCATTGTCGGGATGCTGTTTTTATTGTTTGGCGGTTTTTACTTGTTCTCTTACTATATGCCCAACCCGGTCGTGCGTGGTTTATTGTTGGGGATAGGCCAACCAGCCCTGATTATTGGCGGGGTATTTTTGTCCCGTGTTGTGGTGCGCAAATTAAAAGAGTGGATTACTTATCCGCGCACCGGAATGGTGGTTTATCGGAAACCAGCCCAAAATCAGCGCCGCTCCAAGGCGATTTGGGCAGGTGGTATTGCTGTTGTAGTTTCGATGTCGGTTATCCTGCTGCAAAATGTTCTGGGTGAAAATTGGATGCCAGTGATTTCTTCATTGTTTGCGGCTGTGGTCATTTTGGTCATTGCGCTGCGGGTTAACTTAGTCCGGTTGTATCTTTTGGCTGTTTATGTTGTTGCGGCCGGAGTTGTAAACAGCCTGGTTAATTTAGAAGATCCTTATAGCTACGTGTTATTTTTTGCTGCCTTTGGATTTGGCTGGCTCGTTTCGGGGGCAGTGACCCTGGTGCGTTACCTTACCAGTACGAGTTTGATGGTGACGGAGGAAGAATGAGCGATGATTTGCGCAGTCTCACCGATGTGGACCGATTAATCCACGAACCGGCGCGCCTGATGATCGTTACCATTCTCTCTGCGGCGGAAAAAGCCGATTTTCTTTATCTGCTGAACGAAACTGGCTTGACCAAGGGCAATCTTTCAGCGCACCTTTCAAAATTAGAAGAAGCCGGGTATGTGGAAATAGAAAAGACCTACCGTGGAAAAATTCCTCAAACCCTGGTGAGTCTGACCGAAAAAGGTCATGGTTCATTCAATGCGTACAGGGAACGGTTGAAACAAATTGTGAACCGGATTTCATGACCAAAAATACATCAAATCTTCTGCCTGAAAAGGCGGATTGGAATTATAGGAGTACAAATGAGTTCAAATATTATTCGGACCAATCAATTGAGCCGCAGTTTTGGCGCGGTTCAGGCGCTGGATGGGATTTCTTTTGAAGTCCCGCAAGGAATTGTGTTTGGTTTTCTTGGTCCAAATGGCTCCGGGAAAACGACCACGATCCGGCTGTTGTTGGGGTTGTTAGAGCCGACTTCTGGCAGCGCAGAAGTATTGGGACAGGATACCATGCGCGGCGCGGAGGAAATTCGCCGCCAGAGCGGTGCACTATTAGAGCACACCGGCCTTTATGAACGGTTGAATGCAGAAGATAACCTGGAATTTTATGGCCGAGTCTGGCATATGCCTGCTAATGAACGGAAAGCCCGTATTCGTGAACTGCTGACCGATTTGGGCTTGTGGGACCGCCGCCAGGAAACGGTGGGTAAATGGAGCCGGGGAATGAAGCAGAAGCTGGCTGTGGCACGCACGCTCTTGCACCGTCCAAAGCTGGTCTTTTTGGATGAACCAACTGCCGGGTTGGACCCTGTGGCCTCAGCGGCGCTGCGCGATGACCTGGAAAATATGGCTCGCCAACAGGGGGTGACGGTGTTTCTCACCACCCATAATCTGGCAGAAGCCGAGAAATTATGCCAGCGTGTTGCGGTCATTCGCCAGGGACGGCTTTTAATGGTCGGTTCGCCGGATGAACTTCGTCTCAACACCGGCGGCCAGCGCCTGGAGGTAGTGGGGCGTGGAATCAGTGAAACGCTGCTTTCCGGACTGCGCCTGCGCCAGGAAGTTTCTCGGGTAGAGCAAAATGACCATCATCTGACCATTCATTTGAATGGCAACCCGGATACCGCTGCGTTGGTTCAATCGCTGGTGATGGGTGGTATGCAAATTGATGAAGTACGTAAAGGAAAAGCCAGTCTGGAAGAGGTCTTCCTGACTCTCATGGAGGAAGAGAAATGATTACTGATATCTTTACAATGATGTGGAAAGAGTGGAAAGAGGTCTTTTTGATGCGCGGTAGTATCCGCAGTGGTTTGTTCAACCTGGGGATTATTATTTTCCTGACCGGTGTATTTATGCCCTTGCAGGCTGGCGCAGCCTGGTTAACAACCCCCATTCTGCCGATTGCCTGGTCCTGGCTGCCGATATTTATGGCGTTGAGCATGGTGACGGATGCATTTGCCGGTGAGCGTGAACGCCATACCCTGGAAACCTTGCTGGCCAGCCGCTTATCTGATCGGGCAATCCTGTTTGGAAAAATTGCTGCGGCTGTTTCCTACTCCTGGTTAATTTCACTGGTTGGCATGTTAATCGGTGCGGTAACAATCAATATTGCTCACCCAACCGGAACCATCCAGTTTTATGCCCTTTCTGGGTTTGCCGGCGGGCTGGTGGCTGTGTTCCTGGGCGCGCTGCTCATCTCCAGCCTGGGGGTCCTGGTCTCACTCAAAGCGCCAACTGCCCGGCAAGCTTATCAGCGTTTGAGCGTGGTGATGTTGGGACTTTGGTTGGTGCCGTCCATTGGCTTCTCTGTGATCCCGGAGTCGGTCAAAATGGAGCTTTCAGCGCGCTTACAGTCTATCAATTTCACCGCGGTAGGGCTTGCGATCCTGGCCGGGCTGGTGGTTGTTGACGCCGTTTTGCTTTGGGTGAACCTGAACCGTTTCCGGCGTGCCCGTTTGATCCTCGACTAGTTGTTTCTTAAGGGATGGTGAAGCTGATCGTTTCGGAAACCCCTTCATTCCCGGCCAGGTCATATGCGCGCACCTGTAATTTGTGCTCACCGCGTGTGGCCTGCCAGGGAAGCTGGTAAGGAGAAAGACGCCGTTCACCGATGAGTTTCCCATCCAACCACCATTCCACTCGTTGTATGCCGACTTGATCTTGAACATCCGCTTCTAAAATAATTTGCCGGGAAGCGGGCGGGGTGATTTTTTGGGAGGGAAAGGGGTAGCTGATCCGGGCAAGCGGATTGGTATTATCTACAGTAACCTGCAAAATCGCGGTTTCAACTCGTTGGTTTTGACGCAAAACAACCAAACGAATGACATACAACCCATCTTCAACTGCTGTATCCCATACACCTAATAATCCATTATTTACAGCGCGGGTAATCGGTTCGCCAAGTGTCAACCATGCTTGCGGATTGATGCCTTTGCCAATTTGCAGGGAGTACGATGCAAAATCATCTCCGGCAGCACTGCCAAGCAGATTAATTTTCCCATGCACTACCTCAAATTGTTGGGGAGCGGTGAAGTTTACCCCGGCCGAGGCTGGCGGGATCTGAATGACATCATAATCCAGCGGTGGAACGGGTAATTCTTTTAGGCGACTCCAGGCTTGCGCTTCCGGAGGAACTACCAGATAGGTGCGTTTTTCAACCAGTTCGGGCGGGGTGAAAATGGTCGCCAGGCGCTTTGTTTCGCGGTTAATCTCAAAGCTCTGGTAAAGGTTATCCAGGCTGGTTGGTTCATTGCCGGTTAAAAATATTTCTGGAACAATGTTGGGGCATTGTGGTGTAGGCAGCAAACCGGATGGGTCGCATACTTCCATGCGCGTAATGCCTCCGGGTTGCTCCCAATCCAGAATGGGCAGGTCGCGGCTGGTGTATTGCATCATTGCATGCCAGATGCCAGCGCTTACCTGCGGTTGAATGGCATTGGATGGAGTTAATGAACCGATCCAGACCAGGGTTAGAATTTGGCGGGTATATCCAACCGTCCAGGTGGAAGTGCGGTCTGCAGTCTGACTGATTTTTGCACCGGCTGGGCGGCCAATTTCCAGTGAATTGGGATATCCCAGGCTGGGCCAGCGGGCTGGTTCGTCACTGAGGATGTCATGCACCAGGTAGGCAAGTTGTTGGCTGAGAACCGCCTGGGTTTGTCCCTGGTTTGTTTTCCAAATCTCCTGGCCAGAAATATCCTGCACGCTTTCAATCAGGATGGGGCGGATGGGTGAGCTGGGCACAGGCTGTTCACCGTTTAATATTCCCAGCGTTGCAAAGGTGCTGTAGGCATGCGCTGCCTCCAGCGGGTCAAGGTCCGCTCCGATAAAGAGGAAATCTTCCGGTTGTTCAGTGAGTTCCAGTTTGGTTAATCCCAAAGCCTGTGCGGTGCGAATTACGCTGGCCGGGTCGAGTTGTTCTAATAAATTATTCAATGGGACAATATAATCATTCGCCAGGGCGGTACGCAGGCGGACGGGGCCGTGAAATTCTCCATCCGGGTTAGTATAGGCTGCTTCTTCTTTGGGAATGTCCCATAAAAGGCTGGCCGGGCCCAGACTGCGGGCAAATCCCGTTACTGCCACAAAGGGAGAAAGAAGTGAGCCGCCTGGATGGCTGCTTAAATTTTTACTTTCGCCCTGCAAGGTGGTATCGCCAATGAGTGCCAGGACTTTGCCTGTGGCCGGATCCAGAATAGCTGCACTGGCGGCAGTGCGCGGACTGGAAAGGCTCTCCAGCGGCAGGGTAGGTAATAATCGGGCGGCCTCGCAGGGCTGTCCATTTGCCGCGTTGGGGGCTGGGTCATTGCCAGTCAGGCGAGCCAGTTGGGTCTGGGCGGTGCAGGTGAGTTGGATTTGCAGGTCGTAATCCAGGGTGGTGAGGATGCGCAGACCGCCTCGTTCCAGTTGGCTGCGGCTGATGGTATGACCTAATTCTTCTATTACCCGGTTCGAAAAAGCCAGCGCAGGAGAATAGGGTTCGCCAAATCCGGTTTGAAAGTTAAGCTGAGTATCGCGAGCAGTCTGATACGTCTCGCTGTCAATCGTGCCGCTGGCCAATAGATGCAGCAGTGCAGCCTGTTGGCGTTCAAGGGCTGCAGACGGAGCATCGAGCGGATTCAGCGCTGGCGCATCCAGGGTGGAAATCAATAAGGATGCTTCCGCCAGGTTGAGTTCTGCTGCGGATTTTCCCAGGTAGAGGCGGGCGGCACTCTCGGCGCCATAGGCCAAATGGCCGAACGAGGCAGTATTGAGATACCACTCCAGGGTTTGCTCGCGGCCAAAAGTATGGATCACCTGGTTTGCCAAAATCCGCATCCGCAAGGCTTTTCGCAAGCCTGCCGGTTCTTGCCAGAGCAGGAGGTCTTCAACCAACTTTTCTGCCAGGGTGATGGCTTTGGGGGTGGTCAATTCTTCCCAAAGGAATCCGGGATTTTTCCAAAAGGTCGGGTCTTGCAGTGCAACCAGGGCTTTGCTCAGTTCTGGCGAGAGCGCTTCTGAGGCTGATTCTGCCTGGAGGGGCAGGTAACGGCGCGGCACACCCGGATTTTCCACAGTGTATAAAAGGTGTTCGCCGGTGCGGTCATAAATGCGGGTTGGCTGGAGAAATGCGCCTTGTTGGGAATCCAGATAAGCAGGCAAGGCCTGGATCGAGGGCAGCCCATCAACCAGATTACCATAGGCAAAAGCCGCCAGGATGACTGCGGCAGTGAAAAACAGAAATAGCACAGCTCCCAAACTGGCTGTCGTGCGCGCCAGACGGCGGTTCAAGCTGCGCTGGCGGGCTGCCATGCGCTGCTGCCGACGATGGATCAGCAAGTAGCGGTCAATTGGGCGCACAGAAAATTCTATCCTCTAGTTCAGGGCTTCTTGGTCGGTGTGCCGGTTGGCATGCGAGTCAAGGTTGGGGTAGGCGTTTTACTGGGACGCAGGGTGGCGGTAGGGGTGACCAGTGCAGTAATCCGTTCTTCTGCCTGGCTGCGCCATTCTTGCGAAACCGCTTCTTCCGGTAAATTCAGCAGGCGTTCCCAATCGTTGATGGCTGCTTTTGCGTCAATCGGTTCGAGGGATTGCGCACGCCAGTAATACAGCTGGGCTAATTCTTCATCCGTTTCAGCGGGACCTTCACACTTATTGAACTGGATGTAGGCATCTCCCGGCAGATTCATTGCCAGCAGCACCTGGCCTTTTAACAGGTTGGCAGTGAAGTCTTTGGGAGAAAGGCGGATCGCCTGATCAAAATCATCCAGAGCACTCTCATAGTTCTTGATTTGGAAATAGATTTGTCCGCGCAGCAGGTAGGCTTCCAGGTCGCTGCGGCGCAGTGCAATGGCCTGTGAATATGCTGCCAATGCGCCTTCCAGGTTGCCGGATTCAGCTTCGGCTTTACCTAACCAGAGATAAGGGGTAGGGTCCTGGCTGGTTGCATAGCGCAGGTATATGCTAAGGGGTTCCAGCGATTCGCTGTACTGGCCGTTTGCCTGCAGGGATTCAGCCAGCAAACGGTATGCCGGTAACAGTGAGACATCTAATTGAAGTGCAAGCCGGGCATTAACGGCGGCTTGTTCAAAATTACCGAGGGCAAGATCGGCTTCCCCGCGGTACACATAAATCAGCGGTGATCCGGGCAGGAGTTGCCCGGCCAGGTCCAGGTTTGCCTGGGCGGCATCGTAATCTTCTTGCTGTAGGTTAAGTTGAGCCAGTTCCAGGTAGGCTTCGGCCAGGTTCGGATCTAATTCCAGTGCGCGTTCCAGGTCTCGGCGGATTTCGTCCGGGCTGGCTTCGCCGGAAAGGCTGCGAATGCGGGCGCGGCCGAGGTATGCCGGAGCAAATTCTGCATTGGTCTGAATGGCTTGATTATATGCTGCCAGTGCTGCTGAGTCTTCTCCTTTAAAGCGATAACTCTCGCCAATCAAGTAATGCAGATCGGCTGATTCCGGATCGCCTTGCAGCGATTGCTCAAAAAATTGGATGGCCTTGTCCCAATCACTGTTTTCATAGGCGCGGATTGCAATTGAATACGCTTCCACGACAGGATGAGGTGTGCGAACATATACTGGGGTCGGGGTGTATGTGGCAGAAAGTCCTTGCCAGGGCGGGGTCGGTCCGGGAAGTGTGGCGGTCTGGCTGGGTGCCAACGTATTAAGGGTGACGGGGGTTGCGCTGGAAACTGGCCGGAAAGAAATCGTCGGTTGGCGTCTTACTACGGTGGGCTGGATGTTTTGAACACTAAAGATGACAATCAAAATGACTGCAATAACAACTACAGCAGCGCCGGCGTACAGGGCAACGCTCTTCCAGGAAACCGGCGGTGGTGGCGGGGCAGCAATTTTGGCCAGGTCAGCCTGCCAGTTCCGTTTTTGTTGCGCCAGGGGTGTGATTTGAGCCGGGTCTGGCGGCATTATGCCCATTAAATTCAGACCGCGTTGGGCATCCACATGGTTTGGATCGATCCGCAAGACTTCTTTTAAGCAGTATGCCCGCTCTTTGGATGTTTCGACCACCGTGGACATCCATAACCAGTAATCCGGGTTATTCTGATTGCGGCGCAGCAATCGCGTTAGTAAATCGCGTGCTCTTTCACGGTCGCCCTGTTCAATGGCGGTCAGAACTTCCTGGAACATGGTTTCTTCAATCGTCATGGTATGAGTTTAGCATAGGCTCTTAATCGCGACAAGCGTTTTGAATTAATGGTCTTGAAAGGTGATGGGTGCTGCTAAGGGTTTGGGCATCGGGTATAATCCGCTGTATGAAACATTCTTTGGTTTACTCCCTGGCGCTGTTTGCAGTGCTGATTTTGTTGAGTGCCTGTTCTCCGGCACAAGTTATTCCTTTGAGTTCAGCAACTCCACCGCTGGCAGGTGAATTGATCCCGTACCGTTCGGCCACTCCGTCAGCAACCCCTCAACCAACCGATGCGGCTACCCCAACCCCTTTGCCGACTCCCACGCCAACTCCGCGCACGCACCTGGTGAAAGACGGAGAAGATATGTTTGGGATTGCCTATCGCTATGGGCTCAATGTGCAAACATTAATGGCTGCGAACCCGGATGTTAACCCGCGCGCGATGAGTGTCGGTCAGCCGCTGGTCATTCCCTATGCGGTACCAACTGAAAGCGCAAATAATCCGCCTATGCCAACCCCGGTTGGGCTTGCTTTAGGACAGCCAATCTGCTATCCGGCAGGTGATGGCAGCCTGGTTTGCTTTGTGCAAGTGACCAACGAACAATCTTTTGGGGTAGAAAGTCTGGCGGTGGCCATTCGTTTATATGATACGCAGAGCGGGCAGATTTATTCTCAGAACGCGTATGCGCCGTTAAATCTCATTCCAGCGCAGGGCAGTCTGCCGTTGATGGCAAATTTTCCGGCTCCCGCACCGCAAGAATACCAGCTTTCGGCAGAACTGATCAGCGCGATTCCATTACCGGCTGGATCAGAACGGTATCTTCCGGTCTTGCTGCAAGATCAAAATATCAATATTGCTGAAAATGGTTTGTCTGTGCAGGTTTCTGGACGGGCAGCCGTAGAGGGCACGGATCGAACTGCCTCGCAGATGTGGGTTGCTGCTGTGGCATTCGATGCGATGGATAGGGTGGTAGGATTGCGCCGTTGGGAACGCACCGAGGCAATGCCTGGCGGGGTTCCGATCGATTTTGCATTGACGGTTTATTCGGTTGGCCCAGAAATCGTTCGGATTGCCCTATTCGCGGAAGCCGTACCTTAGTCGAAATTCCAGATCAAGTAGCTGTCCATACTGCATATGGGCTGATCAGATGGAACGTTCAGGCAGATGCGGTAGGCAATCACACTGCCGTTGGCTGGCAGAGGATTGAGCGGTGAAATTTTGACATTGGACTTGCCTGCTTCGTTGGTTGGCGGCAGGTGGAATTTGCTTTCGCTGCCATCCGGTAACAACAGGGTCAGGTCGGATTCGATATTTGCCAGAGGCTGCTGGTCTTGCGTGCGCAGGACAGAAATTTCTATGATCTGTTCCTGGTCATTTTTGATCCGCGGACTGACTGAGTGCGCAGCCAGGATGATGGTTTCAGGCGAAAAGGTGAATTGTACCGATTCTTCCTGGGCAGGCTGGACTAATTTTAAGTATTCTGCGCCAAGCGGGGCCATGCGTATGCGTAAACTGGCTTCGGCGCTGCTGTCATACAGCAGGCAGTAATTTTGAAAACATTGCTGGTAAAGGGTATCACCTATCTGGTGAATATCGGAAAGCGGCCGGCCGGATATTTCTAATCCGCCATGCTGGGCAATAAACTCATCAAAAATCTTGGGAACATGATATCCCAGCTCGCCTTCAACCGGGTAGAAGATTACACCGGATTCTTCTCCATGAACTTTGGGGCCAGGAGCTGCGCCCGGCATGCCCAATATCTGGCTTAAGTTTCGCGCACGAACATTGCTGCGATTATCTGGCGGTGAATATAAAACTACGTTTTCAAAAACTTGCTCCAGGTTTCCATCTGGGGCCAGGTATGGGTTGCTTAACGGTGTGCCAAATACGGATAATCCACCCAGACGGGCAATACTGGAGACAAAAGGTTGGTCTATGTTATCTGGATTTTTGGCGATAAGTGAACTGGTACTTGGTATGTATGCGCATTGAATATCACAAGCAAATACACCGTAGGCAAGCAAGTGCACCTCTCCGGCTGGGTCGTCGATATAGCGATAAAACCCGACATTTTGGAAGTATTGCTCAATGCGGTTTTTAAGCGTGTTGACCCGCGGTTGGGTGAGTGGTTTGCCAACATACAATGCGCCGTACAGGCGTTTGTACAGCGGTTGAAATTCTTCGTAAATCTGGTATCCATCCACCGCCATCCCATTGGTAGGCGTGAAATCCGGTTCATCTTGAATCCCTAATGCGTCCCCAATAGAAAAGAGAGTGATCCGCTCGTTATCATTTTTTAGTGGATCAAAACACATCAGAACATTGGCGGTGTACTGGCATTGCGAATTGTTATAACTGAATAAACCGGAGATCGACGGGCCTAAAACCGATTGCCCGCCGAGGGAATGATAAAACTCCCTGAAGACCGGGTCAATTGAATAGGTCCCCGCTTCCGGTGTGGGCGTATTGGAAACCGTGCCGCACCCGACTAATGCGCCGCTTAGAATGATTATTAAGCTGGTCAGAAACAGGTAGCGCGCTCGTTTTGACAACATAAAGATCCTTCCCCTATGCCTGTACTAAATCAACCGGCTTCGGAGAGTGCGGAATAGTTGGACCGGATGGAACGATGTCTGTGCTGTGGGTGTTGTAATAACTCAATAAACGAATATTCCAAATGTAAAATTACCCGTAGAGCAACCCCCGTCTGTCATCGTTCGCTATTGTTAATTATAGCCAAACCGATCAAAAAGGGTTAATGATTTTGTGAATTTTCCTCAGTAATTTTACCAATTATTTGTGAATTTATCCAAAATCAATCGTTTTATCCCAATCCTATGGATTGCCTGTTGGAATTGAACCGCAGGTGATTATCCGGATCTGGGCCGAAGGCGCGCATCACGTTCCAGGGTCAGCCGGATTCCTTGTTCCAGGGAGGTTTGCGGTTTGTAGTTCAGTTTCTCTCCCGCCAGGGTTAAATCGGCACACATGCGCGAAGGTCCCTGGTCACTGCGCGGGTTATAGACGATCTCAGGGCTGGCTCCTGTCACAGAAACCACCATGCGAACCAGATCGCGAACGCTGGTTTCGCGGCCGCTGCCAACATTAATGATCGATTGGTTGATGCCGGGGGCTGTCGAAGCGGCAATCATGGCATAGACCACATCATCTACATAGACATAATCGCGCGTTTGCGAACCATCCCCGTGGATGACCAGCGTGCCATTTTGTAAGGCCTGGCGTAAAAAGTTGAGCAAAACTGGCGCATGTACCGGGGGAAGATGCTGCCCCGGACCGTACGCGTTGAATACCCGCAGGGCAACGGTTTCAATGCCCCACAAGCCGCCAATCGTGTGAACATAATACTCGGCTGCCAGTTTGGAAACTGCGTAAGGCGAGCGTGGATTAGGGCGTGCATCCTCACGGACGGGCTGCTCTTGCTGGTTGCCGTAAACTGCGCCGGAAGAAATTAACACCACCCGGCGTACGCCCACATCCCGCATGGCTTCCATGAGGGTAACGGTACCGCCGACATTGACCTGGTTATACTCTCTAGGGTAAATCACAGATTCCGGCACCAGAACCCGTGCTGCCAGATGGTACACACAGTCCACATCCTGCAGCAGTGTCCAGAGTTTGGGCCGGTCATTGATATCGCCGCGGGTGAAATGCACTTCGGGTGAGAGTGCTGATGGATCGCCAATGGATAAATCGTCCAGGCCGCGTACAGTATGACCTTCTAGGATCAATCGATTTGCTAATGAAGAACCTAAAAAACCGGCTGCTCCGGTGATAAGAAAGCGCATAGGTTTATTTATTCCGGTGTTTGTTGAAATGTGTACACCTTATGGGGGTGCAATTCGCAAGTATGTGGATTATAGCACAGGCTATAAATAGCGGAGTCAGGCGTGGTGTGTGAGGGTACCCAAAATCCTAACGCGATAGCAGCGGATAAAACACAACGTATAAAATACTGGCAGCTGTGCAGGTTGCCAGCATGACGGGTAAGCCGCGTTTATTCCATACTGAAGGGGTGATGGGGGTGCGCGTTCGTTCCGAAAGCGAAACTACCACCACATTGGCGGTAGATCCAATAATGGTGCCGTTTCCACCAAAACCTGCTCCAAAAGCCAAAGCCCACCAGAGTGGGGCAATATTGAACCCGGCATTGCCTAATTCCAGGATCACCGGAATTAATGCGATGGTGATGGGAATATTGTCAATAATGGCGGATAAGATGGCTACCACCCATAAGATCACAATTCCAAGCACAACGGGTGGTAATGTGCTGGATTGCAAAATGAGTTGGGCCAGTCCGTGTAAAACTCCGGCTGCTTCTAAACCGCCGACCATGACAAACAGGGCAATAAAGAACAAGAGCACATCCCATTCGATGTGTTTTAAGGTTTGTTGAATGTTTGGACGAACAATTACCAACGCCAGAGCGGAACACCCCAGGGCAATTAACCCAGGCCGGACGTGCAGGATTTCTTCCAATAAGAAAAGCAGGACTGCCAGGCCAACGACCGCAATCACTTTAATGGCAGTTTTTCTGTCTTCTAATACTTCACGCGGGTTTAACTGCATGACAGCTTCGGCATTGGCTGGCGTTTCAGCCAGTTCTTTACGAAAGAGGTATCGCAGTAAAGCCAGAGCGATCAGCCAGACAATTAGCACAACCGGTAATGAATGGGTCAAAAAGTCTAGAAATGAGAAATTTGCCGCGGAGGCAATAATTACATTGGGCGGGTCGCCAACCAGGGTCGCTACACCACCGGTATCTGAAAGCAATGCTTCTGCCATGAGCATCGGTTGTGGGCTGATGCCCAAAATTTCGCAGATCAAAATGGTGACCGGCGCAATCAAAACAACGGTTGTGACATTATCCAGGAACATTGAGATCAGGGTAGTTACGGTTCCCAACAAAATAAGCAGCCGAATGGGGCGGCCGCGAGAGAGGCGCGCAACCCAAACTGCCAGGTATTGAAAGAACCCGGTTGGCTCCAACAAAGCGACCAGAATCATCATGCCTAACAAGAGACTGAGCGTGTTAATGTCAATGGTCGCAGAGGCAGCTTCCTCTGTGTAAAACCCGAATATCAGACCGATGATGATCATTAAGACTGCCCCGGCAATGGCGGCAATGGTCCGGTTGAGTTTTTCCGAGAAAATGAGTACCAGGCAGGTGATAAATACCAGGGAAGATAAAACAGCGGGTATCGTCAGCATCATGTTTGCACTCAGGTTAAGACCCAATTATTCATTAAAGCTACTCCCAGATCGACATGGGAAACCAGCCCAACCAGCAATTCGTCTTCGTTAACGACGGGTAGATCTTTCAGATCGTGGTGGTGCAGCAATGCGGCGGCTCTTAATAACCCGGAGCCAGCCTGGACGAAAATGGGTTCATCCATGATTTCAAGGACAGGCATTTTTAATTGGTCTGGATCAGGTTGGCGCATTTCCAATGCGCCAAAATCATGTACAAATTCAAAATGATCCACCAGACTGACAAAGTCTGGCATTACCAGGTTTAATAGCTTACGCAGGCGAACCAATCCCACCAATTTGCCTGAAGGATCAATCACCGGAAGGGTGCCGATATGCCATTGGCGGAATAAGACGGCTGCCTCTCCGATCGATTGGTCATCGCGAATCGAAATTACTTTAACTTTCATGCAATCGCGAACGTTCATTGGTTTATTCCTTGTGATAGGGGAAAAACGGCTTACTTTTAGTTTACAATATTTTTGTCCATTGTTTTCGGTTTTTGCCGATTTTTACCCATATCGATTGAAATTGTATTCACCTGGGAAACTGCCCCATAAAAAATTTGTTAGAATAAAAAATAGCACAAAGACCAATATGTTGATGCTCTTGGAGCAGGCCCGGCCGGTTTATGAGAGGAGTACAGTACTATGTATATGATATGGTTTGTGTTAAATGATCCGGAACGTCTGGATGATCTATTGGATGCATGGGAGAAGGTAGGTGTAACCGGTGCGACCATCATCGAAAGCACAGGTTTTCAGCGCCGCCGGAAGGCAAAGCAATCCATTCCAATGCGTTATATGTTTGGGACGCTTGGCTCAAGGGAAGAAGTTGGGCATTACACATTAATGGCGATTGTGGAAAATGAACAGATTGTATCTCGCTGCCTGGAAGCAACGGAAGCATTGGTTGGCGGCCTGGAAAATCCGAATACGGGCGTGTTCAGTTCCTGGCCTTTGACGGTTGTTAAAGGGGTTCCCAAGAATAACAGCGGCTTTCAATCGGGGAGCGGTTCATGATTTGGTTCATGTTTGCATTAAGTTCGTTTGTGATTGTCCTGGCGGCAATTCGGCTGGCGGAATACGGTGATGTTCTCGCGCTGCGCACCGGCTTGGGGGGCATGTTTGTGGGAACATTGTTGATGGCCGGGGTTACCTCGCTGCCTGAATTGCTGACCACCATTAATTCGCTTGCCCAGGGGGTGCCGAACCTGGCCGCCGGAAATTTGTTGGGCAGCAATATGTTTAATATGTTTGTGCTGGCGATTTTGGATATTCTTCATAATCGTCAGCGCATCTTGCGTAAAGCAGCGTTAAAACATGCTTTATCGGGCAGTATTGCCACTTTTTTGATTGGCCTGGCTGTTTTTTTTATTCTGGCAGACATTGATGTAAAAATCGGTTGGGTTGGCATGGACAGCATGATCATCCTGCTCGGCTATGTGGTTGCGGTCCGGCTGCTGCAAAAAAATGGACCGGCGGTTTCGAGTGCCCAAAAACCAGAAATACCGGAAGGAACCCCGAGTTTAGGGACAGCCATATTTGGCTTTTTGGTGGCTGCCGGTGCACTGATCTACATTACGCCGATTTTAGTGCGCAGCAGCGTAGCCATAGCAGATATGACCGGTTTGGGCACAACATTTATCGGTACTACGCTGGTGGCGTTGGTAACCTCTTTGCCTGAACTGGTAACTACCATTGCGGCAGCGCGCCTGGGTGCAGATGATATGGCCATTGGCAACCTGTTTGGCAGCAATATGTTTAATATCTTTGCATTGGGTTTGACCGATGTGTTTTATACGCAAGGACGCTTTTTGGGCGTTATTGATCCTTCGTTTGTATTGGTGGGTATGTTGGGTTTAATTATGACCGGCATGGCTCTCATTGGGAATGTTGCCAGGATTGAGCGAAGATTTTTGCTGGTTGAGGTGGATGCGCTTTTGTTGATTTTGACCTATTTTGCCGGGATGTGGCTCTTATTCTCACGGGGTATTTCTTGAAAGCCGTCTGATTATGTCAATATGGATATGAAAATCTAGTCTCGGGGAGGTTAATCAATGCAAACCAGCCGCTATTGGTTTCGGCCGCTTTCGCCTGAACGGCGCGTAGAGGTAATGGAAGAATTAAGCCAGGCTGCTTCCCCGACCTTTGACTTTTTTTTGTTGGTGGTGCTTTCGGCTCTGATTGCCACTTTTGGTTTAGTCACAAATTCTGCCGCAGTAATTATTGGAGCGATGCTTATTGCTCCATTGATGTCCCCCATTTTGGGGCTTTCACTGGCATCCGTTGCCGGTAAGGAAAACATGTACCGGCGTTCTGTCGTGGCCTTGTTGGAAGGTGCCTTGCTAGCGGTATCGCTGGCCTCTTTATTGGCCTGGGTTTCACGGATCCTGCCGTTTGGTATGTTGGCCGGCATTCCCAGCGAAGTGTTGGCTCGCACACACCCCAATCCATTTGATTTAATGATTGCACTGGCAGGTGGCGCAGCGGCGGCGTATGCCCTGGCTCAACCGCATCTTTCGGCTGCCTTGCCCGGAGTGGCGATTGCTACGGCGTTAATGCCGCCTCTTTGCACGGTGGGGATTGGGATTTCCCTGGGAGATTGGGGGATTGCTTCAGGGGCGCTGCTGTTGTTTCTTTCTAACTTTGCGGCAATTTCCTTTGGAGGAATTATTATTTTTGTCTCGCTGGGGTTTCGTCCCCTTAATCAAGGTCGGGTGTTTAACAAGGTTCCCCGGAGCCTGTTGGTTTCGGCAATTTTGGTGTTGATTTTATTGATCCCGTTAGCTGTATCTACGGTTCAATTTGTTAATCAGGCCCGTCGGGAGCAGGTAATCCGCGAAACGATTCGAGCAGCGACCATACAAGAATTGGACAGCATCCATTTGGTGGATATTCAGTCGATCCAGCAGGCAGACACATTGCAGGTCGAAATTACGATCCGGTCTCAGCGCCAACCGACCTATGAGCAGGTGGTCGAGCTGCAAAAAGAGATTGCTGGCCGTTTGCAGCAAACGGTTGAATTGCAACTGCTGGTTGTGCCGTCCACGCGCTTAGATCCGTTAATTCCGCCAACATTGACCTTTACCCCAACTGCCGGGCCAAGCCAATCTCCAACACCGACAATTACAAACACACCAACACAGTTGCCCACTCCTACAATTACCCCTACGGTTACAGAAACCCCAACAGCTACTCCTACCGCTACACCTGTGACAGCTTATATTGCCAGCCCCGACGGCCTGGGTGCGGTCATCCGGGATATGCCGGGTGGAAAGATTGTCTGCTTTGTGTCTGAAGGTGCGCCAGTATTGCTTTTGTACCAACGCCAGACTTTGCGCGGCGTTGAGTGGATTGAAGTGCGTGATTTGCTTGGGCGCCAGGGATGGGTACTGGCAAAGCAAATTGTTATCCGTCCATAAGAATGTTTAACTGGTTGGCGCAACCATGGCTATCAGTTTTTGGCCGGCACGCGGAGTAATCCCTCCGTCACTGGTCAGTATCTGCAATTGCCCTTCCTCGGACACCTGGAAAAGCGGCAGCCAGCGATTGTCGTATTGGCTGCGCAGTTCGTTAAACTTCTGTTGTGAAGGAATCGCGAAAGTGATAATTTCAGATGGCAGGTTGTAAAGCCGCGAAATTTCATCATAGGTAGCGCGTGGTGCAAATAAGATTCGGCCGCGAAGTTCGGCTGAGACAGCCCCTTCGGTTGTGCAGGAAAGCTGATAAACCTCTTTTTTTCCAAAATATTCGCTGAAACGTAATGTGGCTAATGAATTTACCTCGTCATTCGATGTGATTGCAATTAAGCGTCCCAGGTCCTCCAGACCAGTTTCATTTAAGAATTCTTCCGATAAAATATTGCCGTGATAAATATCCATATTTATTTGGCGGGCTGCAAAAACATGTGCCCAGTTTGTGTCAACTAGCCGTGTTTTGAAGCCTTCTTTTTGTAAAGCCTCTGCCAGCGCAACAGCCCAATCATGACCGCCCAGAATCAATACGCCTTGCGGCTTGGTCTGTGCTACTTTTAACCACCGGGCTACAGGCCGAGAGGTCAGCCCATAGAGTGTAACTGAGGCAATGATGACCAGGAATGTAATCGGTACCAGTCTTTCAGCCTGTGGAATTCCGGACTCTGCCAGTCGAAAGGCAAAAACGGATGCAACCGAAGCAGCCACAATTCCGCGGGGAGCCATCCAGGCGAGGAACCCGCGTTCCCGTAGGGATAATCCGTTTCCGGAAGTGGATACCAGTACACTTAACGGCCTTGCGATCAAAATTAAAACCCCGACAAAGGCAAAATCGCCCAGTGTAAGCTCTGCGGTCAATTCGCTCATGTTGATTCGGGCTGCAAGGATAATGAATAAGCCCGAAAGCAGCAAAATCCGCAAATTTTCCTTGAACTCAACAATATGGCGAATATCCACCCGTTTTTGATTGGCAAGTACGATACCCATCACCGTAACGGTCAATAAACCGGATTCGGACTGGAGCATATTAGAGAGAGTAAATAAGCCAATGACCAAAATTAATGCCACCGGGTTTTGAAGATATTCCGGAATGCGGTCGCGCCGCATTAAGGCAATCATTAACCAGGCTCCGGCAGCGCCGATGAAACCGCCAACCAAAGTGGTTTTCAAGATTCCAATGGCGATGTGGCTGGCTGCTGCCTGTGGTTCTCCTGAAATGATCGCTTCAAATACTAAGACCGCCAGCGTAGCACCGATGGGATCAATGACAATCCCTTCCCATTTGAGAATTGAACTGACTTTTGCCGTTGGACGTACATGCAGTAATAGTGGAAGAACTACCGTAGGGCCGCTAACGATCAGAATCGCGCCAAGCAGGATAGCCAGGGGTAAATTTAAACCCAGCAAGAAATAGGCTGAGGCAGATGCGATGATCCAAACAACCAACGCACCAAGCGTGACAAGATTGCGCACCGACCTTCCGACCGTACGCAGTTCGCTGATTCGTAATGAAAGCCCGCCTTCAAACAGGATGAGTGCCACTGATAAAGATACAATTGGAAAAAGCAAATCACCCAGGACGTGATCCGGCTGAATAAACCCGGTTACAGGCCCTGCCAGGATTCCAAAAAGCAGCAGGAGTAGAATAGCAGGTAAATGGATTCGCCATCCAATCCATTGGCCGAGGATACCAATTACGATGATGGCTGCCAGTTGGATTAAAGTCTCTTCGGTCATGTTACCTCCTTAATGTCCTTTAATTCAATTTGATTATACCGAATATATCCAATTTCTTAGTCTGGCCGGTCGAGTATAATGAGAAGACCTACGCAGCTTAGAGAGGTGCATGATGGGGTTATACGACGATCTTTTGGCATTATTGCCCGCGGCAGATATTCCGATTCGCGAAATTGTCACAGGGGTTCATTGGACGGCGGTTTGTTCGCTGGCCTGCGGACTGGCTGCCAGTTTTACGCACGATGGATTGGCACATGCCCAACGGGTTCGTGATGTCGGTTCTCTGCATTTGAAATCAACGCAATCCCTGGCCGAATGGGTACGCTCCGATAATTTATTGGAGGCCAGCATTGGTTTGGCTGCTTATAATTCAGCGTTGGAAGTGGATGCTTCACAGGCTGTTGAAGTGAATGCCAGTGATTTATTGGTGCAGCGCGGCGCTGGGAAAAATGTGGTCATGGTGGGGCATTTCCCCTTTG
>JAJUJY010000123.1 GCA_029265085.1 Chloroflexota bacterium | reverse complement strand
GGAACATCTGTACCGCTAGCAGCTTTACCTCTTTGCTGTAGTGAATCATTCCTTTCTTTCCTGCCATATGAAAAGCACCTCCTGCTTCTATTCTCGCATGAGGTGCTTTCTTTTTCTGTCTTGTTTTATGGGGTCAGTTCACAGCAAGCCCTTTTTTGATTATTTTTCACCACGAACCCCCTTGACTTAATTAGTAACTCGTTTTATATTTTATTTTAAATTAGTAACTTGTGGAATATTTTGTAAAATATGTCAGTTCGAAACGCGTTACTTGGATTTTTAGAACAACGACCACGGCACGGTTATGAACTCCGCGCTGCTTTTGAAGCTGTGATGGGCGGGGAGCAAAATTGGGAAGTTAAACCTGCCCAAATTTACACCACGCTTTCCCGGCTGGAAGAAAGTGGTTTGGTGGTTCAAGAGGCCGTAGGGCAAAATGGTGGTCCGGAAAAACGGATCTACGCGATCACCTCTGCCGGACACAATGAGCTGGTGGCATGGTACCAGCAGCCGGTAAAAACCGAACACCAGCGGGATGAATTTTTCCTTAAACTGATGTTGAGCGTTGCAACCGGAGAATTTGATCCGCGCAGACTGATCTCGATCCAACGCGCCAGTTTGTACCAGGAATTACATGACAAAACTGCACAGCGCAGTGAAGCGGACCCGCATTCTGAATTGGCGTATATTTTATTGCTTGATCAGGCAATCATGCATCTGGAGGCAGATTTGCGCTGGTTGGATATGATCGAATCCAGGTTGGATGAGGTCAGCCGCCAGCCTGTGCCTGAACCCGAAGTGCGTCCTCGCGGCCGCCCGCCGCGTTCAATGAAATAGTTCAAAACGAGGTATAAAATGACACAAATCAAAACAGAACAATTAACCAAGGTTTACGGAAAGGGGTTGGCTCAGGTCACTGCATTGAAAGACGTGAATATTGCAGTGGATCACAGCGAGTTTGTCGCTGTCATGGGGCCTAGCGGCTGTGGAAAGTCCACCCTATTGCACCTTGTCGGCGGGCTGGATCAACCAACATCTGGAAAAGTGATTATTGAGGGGCAGGAAATTGGCAGTTTGAAAGATGACCAACTGACCGAACTGCGCCGCAGGAAGATCGGTTTCATTTTTCAATTCTTTAACCTGATTCCGATGCTTTCAGCCCAGGACAATGCTGCGCTTCCATTAATTCTTGATGGGCTAAAACCGGTGGAAGCGCGAAATCGTGCTGATGAGTGGTTGAGCCGCCTGGGATTGGCCGACCGTCAAACCCACCGTCCGGATCAGCTCTCGGGCGGTGAGCAGCAGCGGGTTGCGATTGCGCGTGCATTGGCTGCAGATCCGACACTGATTTTAGCGGATGAGCCAACTGGCAACCTGGATTCCCGCGCTGCGGATGATATTGCCGGTTTATTACGCAAGATTTCCACGGAATGGTCGCGGACGATTTTGATGGTAACCCATGACCCGCGGATTGCTGCCTACGCAGACCGGATCATCTTTCTAAAAGATGGCCTGGTTGTGGATGAGACCCGCCTGGCAAAGAATGGGCAGGAAGAAATGCGCTTGCTGCGTGAGAAGGTAGAAAACCTATGAGCGTGCAAATCAATTTAGCCTTGCGATATTTATGGGGGCGCAAACTGCGCACCATCTTAACTACCCTGGCAGTGATGCTGGGGGTGATGGTCGTATTTGGGATGAGCGGTATTATCCCGGCGGTAGAAGGATCATTCAAGCAGGGATTGCTGGCTGCCACTGACCAGGTCGATGTTGTGGTCTCCAGCGAGACCAATGATTTCTTTGACCAGGGTTTGGTGCAAACCGTGGCCGGAACGGATGGTGTCTCGGCGGCAACGGGGATGCTCTCCCGGTTGGTTGTCTTACCCGCGAAAGACGCCTATACATTGTCAAATGGCCAGGTGATCAATTCCTTGATGCTGATCGGGTTAGATATGCAAACATTCTCCAATGTGCGTGAATTGGAGGTGGTCTCTGGCCGGATGATGTCTGCTGAGGACGAAAATGTTATCCTATTCCCAACTTACCTGGCCGATGATATCGCGGTGAAGGTTGGCGATCAGTTAACGCTGCCTTCTTCAGATGGGGCGGTTACTGTTGAGGTTATTGGCCTGGTCAATGCGCCTTCATCGCCGGGTGTGAATATGGTCTATCTGCCCTTAAAAACCACCCAGCGCATTTTAAATGCCGGCGGGCAAGTCAACACCATTGAAGCCATGCTAACCATCGGTGCAGATCGCGATGCTGTACGTAAGGCGATCATGGACCAATTGGGTCCAGAGTATAAATTGGGCGGGATTGAATCCGGCTCCGAATGGGCACAGACATTGCAGATGGCCAGCCAGGTAATGAGCATCTTTGGCATCATGGCTGTCTTGATGGGTGGTTTTATCATCTTTATCACCTTCCGTACGGTGGTGGTTGAACGCCGCCATGATATCGGTATGCTGCGTGCTTTGGGCGCGTCTCGTAAGTTGATCCTTGGCCTGTTTGTGACGGAAGGGCTAATCCAGGGTGTGATAGGCACTTTTCTGGGGTTGATTAGCGGTTATTTCCTGATTGTGGGCATGCTCAATGCGATTGCTCCGATTTGGGAAGACATGGTGCGCATGCCTCTGGCGGAACCGCGATTTACCTTGAGTTCTTACCTGTTGTCCATTGGATTAGGCATAGGGGTTACACTGCTGAGTGCTTATATCCCGGCTCGCTCGGCTGCCCGAATCAGCCCATTGGAGGCCTTGCGCCCGTCCGCCCCTGAGGTGGGATTAAAAGAGAACCGGCGCCGGTGGATCATTGGAGCAGTTCTGATTCTTCTGGCGGTGTTGGCCATGTTTTCCGGTAATGCTAATCTGGCCACTCTGGGCGCGGTGTTGTTTTTGATTGGCCTGTTGATGGTTGGCCCGTTATTGGTGCTGCCGGTTTCGAATACCTTTGGCGGCCTTTTAACACTGATTTACGCCCGTGAGGGACAGATCGCCCGCAGCAATTTGATCCGCCAGCCAGGGCGAGCGGCCATTACTGCCTCGGTGATGATGATCAGCCTGGCGATTATGGTTGCGCTAGTGAGCCTGGTAACGACCATGAACCTGGGTGTGTTTGGATATGTGGATATGAGCATGGGGTCAGACTTTTTGGTCATGCCGCAATCCTTAATTTTGAACAGCGGCAATGTGGGTGCCGGGCCAGAATTACTGCAATCTGTTCGTGAAATTCCTGGAATTGGAAGTGCCGCCTCGCTGCGCGTAACCAGTTTGCAGGTTGGCGGTAAAGATGTCAATTTAATCGGAATTGATCCAGTAGCCTATCCTGAGGTTGGCGGATTGATTTTTGCCAACGGTAAACCGGAGCAGGCCTATGCGGACATGGCTGCTGGCGATGCTGTGGTGGTGAACGGGATGTTTAAGACTCAATCGCAAAAAGGGATTGGCGATTCACTGACTCTCATGACTCCAGAAGGTGAGCGCACCTACCGGATTGCTGCGATTGGCACCGACTTCTTGAATATGAAGATACCAGCTGTATATATCTCCCAGGAGAACCTTGCCAGGGATTTTCATCTCGATAGTGACGTGTTGATTATGGCCAACCTTGCTGAGGGTGCCGATTCAAAAGCTGTTGAAACAGCGATCACGGATACGGTGTCTGGTTTTCCGGCATTCAATTTGTTTGTGGCGGGCGAGTGGTCCGACTTGATGAAACGAGATATGCAGGCCAGTTTGCAGGTGGTCAATGTACTCATTATTGCCCTGGCTATACCGTCTTTGATTGCTTTGGCCAATACTTTGGGAATCAATGTACTTGAGCGTACCCGAGAAATTGGCATGCTGCGGGCGGTTGGGGCTACCCGCCGCCAGGTGCGCAGGATTATTGTGGCGGAAAGCTTGCTGCTGGCCATGATGGGAACCGCGTTGGGCATCTTTGCCGGTCTCTGGTTAGGCTATGTCCTTACGGGGGCATTGGGAGCCTTTGGGCTGATGCTGGAGTTTGTTTTCCCCTGGATGGGAGTGGTAGTGACTGTGGCTACCGGTTTGTTGTTCGGTGTGCTGGCAGCACTGATCCCTGCCCGTCAGGCAGCCAACCTGGATATCGTGGCTGCGCTGCAGTACGAATAAGAATTATCTGGATGCTTCAAAAAAATCGCCTGTTTTCTTACGACAGGCGATTTTTTTGATTATTCTGAAACGAATTCTTTCAAAACCCAGGTGTTTTTTGTGATGGAATATAAAATTTTGGCGTAACCCGTATCACCAAAATCAATAAAAAAACCGGCTTGATTGATCATCGGCTGTGTGCCCATCATGTTGTGCAAGGCATGGTTTAATATCCCGCCATGTGCAACCACCAGGTAGCGGCCAGGCCCGCGGCGGACGATCTGTTCTAAAGCCCAGGTCGCCCTGCAGAAAACTTGCCAATCGCTTTCACCTTCCCAAACCGGAAGATATGGATTTCGGGAGGCTGGCATTGGAAATTGCACTTTGGCCACAGAAAAGGGCACACCGGTTAACAATCCCTTGTTATGTTCTTGCCAAGCATCTGAAATTTCCAAAGGGATATTTAAGGTCTGCGTAATTATCTCAGCGGTCTGCCTTGCGCGCTGCAAAGAACTGCAAATTGCCAGGTCAAAGGTACGTCCTTCGGACAGCCATTGCTGCGCGCGGCGTTCAACCTGGCCGCGGCCAACTTCGGTTAATGGGGAATCGAGCCGCCCTTCATGGACTTGATCATCATCCGCTTTTGAGCGGCCGTGCCGCAGCAGGGTAAGTTCAATGATATCTTTCATAAAAGCTCCACTTTTTCATCTTTCGGGGTATCTACGGGGAGCTGATCAATGGTTGCAGTCAGGTTGGCACCCAACAAGGTGATGGTGCAGCTGATGTAAATCCACATCATTAAAGCCAATACGGTTCCTAATGAACCGTAAATAATTTCATACCGCATTAAACCACTACTGACGTAGAAGGCAAAAATTCGTTTGGCGGCTTCCCAGGCCAGCGCAGACCAGAGTGCGCCCCAAACGGCAGCCCGCCAGGCTACTTTGGTGTTGGGCAGCCAGTTGTACAAACCGAAAAACATTAAAAATGTAAAAATCCAGGGCACAAAGAAGGACAGGTAATGCCAAACTTCCGTTTTGTTGAGCGGCACCCCATCAATCATCAAAGCATCCCAAATGCGCATCACATTGACAAAGGTAGTTGAGGCCAACGAGAGAACCATCAAAATGGCAACGGCTCCTACCATGCCCAAAGCCATCAACCGCGTACGAATCACGTTTCGTGGTTTGATGCCTTTCCAGGGATAATTGATATTACGTACCAGGGTGTTAAAAAAACCGGAAGCTGACCAGGCTGCGCCGATTAGACCAATTAACCCAATTGCGCCGCGGCGATCTAAAATTTCCTGCAAGTTCCGTTCGATTAACACTTGTGAATTAGGCAGCGCCATTAATACCATTTGAACAATCGATTCATAGGTTTCCTGGCTTTTCAGGATATACCCGGAAACGGAGATCAGCACCAACAACAGCGGAAACAGAGAAAACAGCGCATAATACGATAAGCTGGCAGAGGCTTCCGCACCGCGATTAATAGAAAAATTCCAGATGGTCAGGCGAATAATTTCGAGCGTGCCCCGGCTAAACCGGTTGGCCCGATAATAATATGCCTTTAATTTCTGCAAGACTTTACTCATCTGGATTCTTTGTCCTTTTTCCAGCGTACGGAGCGTTGTCAGGGTATCCTGGGGCATTTCGGATTATCCCTGCCAGCCGAACTGGTTAAAATCAATCACGCCTTCAGGACTAAATTGTACCCCTTCCTCACGGAGAATCGTTTCCTGCATGGCACTGCCAAATCCATACCCGTGCGGGCTAATTTTTCCCTGGTGATTAATCACTCGCTGCCAGGGAACATCCTTTTCATCCGAGAGGGCTGCCAACGCATACCCTACCATCCGGGCAGTAATCCCTGCGCCAGCCATCCGCGCAACCTGCCCATAGGTGGCGACTTTTCCATACGGTATCTTTCGGACCACCGCATAGACACGTTCTCGGTAATTGGGCTGCTGTTTGGGTTGGATTTTTGCGCTCATGATTCCTTTCGCCGTGCGGTAAACACGTGGTGGCTGCGGTGATCCGGATGGAGGTCGATTGCTTCAAAACCTGCAAAGGTTTCTGCAAGACTTTGTGGGTTGAACAGGTGGTGTGGCAGTCCGGCTTCATCCCCATCCAATGGGATAAAAGTGTCTGGTTCAATTTGCTTAATCTTGTTCGGATCAAATTTGGGGTTTTTGCTTGGAACTACCAGGAAAAGCAGCCCGCCAGGCCGGGTGATACGTGCTATTTCCTGGGCTGCCCGGCGAATATCTGCTATCCGCGCGTGGTGGATTGCCTGAGTCGAGAGGATGCCGTCAAAGAACGCAGCGGGATAGGGCAGCGGGTCATAAAAACTCCCCTGGCGCAAATCGGCGCTCAGGTTTTCTTGCAACAGCCATTCGCGGGTGAGTGCCAATCCATTTGGTGATTGGTCAAAACCATACATTTCAAATCCGCGTTTTAGCAGGTAAATCAGGTGGCGTCCTGAGCCGCAGCCCAGGTCTAAGACCCGGTTTGCCTGGATTTGCGTTAGCCGGTCTGCAAACCCCGGCATATCCGCGTGCGGTTCGTTAAACACTTTGCCTTGTGCGGCAAAAATTTCATTCCAATTATTCATTTCCTGGCCTAAGACCGTTCCTTTCAGTAATTGGACGATGAATTCAAATTTTTGTGGAATTCTGTGATGTGTACCACCTCTGTAAATCCAAGTTGGCGATATGCATTTAGGCGCTCGTCTGGTTCTCCCCAGGATTCGATCTCGATTAACTCTTGCCCGCGGGTTTGCAGCCAGAGAATACCTGCTTTGAGTAAAGAAAGGTATAGAGCTGGGGAGCGGTATTCGGCAAGTACACCCGGGCTATCAATAAAGCCGGTGGGTCTGCCGTTTTCAGTGCTGTTCTTTTTACTGCATTCTACTCTGGAAATTCCGGCTACTTTTCTATCGGGGGCAAAAAGTAAAAGTAAACCGTCTGCGTCAAAGCGCGTTAAAAACTCGGCCATCTGCTCATTACTCACCGGGGTGTGTGCCCATTGACCCAGGTAGCTGGCATGCATGGCATGCGCTGCCGCGGAAAGATCTTGCACTTCGGCATAGCTGCGAATGCTAAACCCTGCGGGGAGATCTACATTCGGCGGTGGTACATTTCCATCAGCGCGTAATTTACAGTATACCCCAGTTGGATCAAAGTTGTGTTTTGCGGCAAATGCAAACGGAGCAGGCTCGGTGCCCCAGGCGTAGCTCACGGCGCTTTCCGCATTCAATTCTTGTGCTCGTGCCAGCAAGCGGGAAACCAGTTGGCTGCCCAACCCCTGGCGGCGGAATTGCGGGTGCACCATGATGGATAATTCAGCTGTCCGGTGTTCTGGATCAGCCGGATTAACCCACAGCATGCCGTGTCCAACCATTTGAGCGGACTCGCCTGTTGAATAAATGACCCAGCGATCGAATTCCGGCTGGTGGCCTGGTAATTCCAGAGAACGTTTCTGGGCATCTTCATCGATTCTGCGTCCGTTTGCGTCAAAATCCGCTGTGGTGCGGAGGAATGCCAGCAGATTAGAAAAATCTTTGGTGAGGGAAAAAGGCCGGATTTGAAAATCTTCGAGGGTGTGCATGGGGAACCTGGTTCCTCTCTGATATGGACATTTTGACGATCAATACATTCTTCATTATAGGAGAAATTTCGATGGAATGGGATTTTTATCTGCAAGCGGAGGGGCAAGATATTCAAATAATTAAAGTTGACAAATAAGGTATTAATAGTTGTATAATCAAATAGTATCTCTAAACGGCAGGTGGTGAGGACTTGCTGATGTTTCCAACAGGAGGAATATTGATGAGCCGTAAGATTTTCGTTGTGTTGGTGGCTGTTATAGCTATATTGGCTGTCACGTTTCCAGTTCAGGCGGTCAAATTTGGCCAGCCAGACAATGGGGAGCATCCTTATGTAGGATTAATTGTATTCTATACAGAAGACGGTATACCGCAGTGGCGCTGCACCGGAACATTGATTTCACCTACGGTCGTCTTGACCGCAGGGCATTGCGCAGAATTAAATGGACCAGCCCGGATTTGGTTTGACGAGAACGTTGGCGCTGTGGCGGGTTATCCGTTCAGCGGCGGGATGTCTTATGCCGGCCGCGCCTATGCTTACCCAGGCTGGCAGGGTGGATTGTTCCTGCCGGATACCGGGGATGCTGGGGTTGTGGTTTTGGATGAAGCCGTATCTGGAATTTCTTCCTTCCCAACGCTGGCTCCGGTAGGGTATTTGGATAATCTGGCTACGCAGCGGGGTCTGCAGGATGTCAATTTTGAGGTGGTCGGTTATGGATTGCAATCGGTCAAACCGGATTTATCTGCTTTGCGTGTCCGGCTTAAGGCCTGGGTGCAGCTTGTAAACCTGAAAAGCTCATTAACAGATGGATTCAATTTGCAGACGACCAACAGCCCTGGGCTGGGCACTGGTTCTGGCGGTACCTGTTTTGGTGACTCCGGTGGTTCGATTTTCACCAAAGAGCACCAGATTGTGGCTGTCAATTCGTTTGTATTAAACGAAAATTGTGCAGGATCGTCCTTTGGTTACCGGGTTGATACACCCGCAGTTCAGGAATGGGTTTTGAGCTTCCTGGAATAGACCGGCTGGGAATAAAATTTTTTCGCAAAGCTAACAACCTCGAAGATGATTCGAGGTTGTTATTTTTTTGTAAGGAGCAAAAACGAATATTATTTTGGTTTTCCGGTAGAATTAATCTGGATTAATTCCCCTTATCTTATTTGCGGAGCCTCCAAATGAATATCTTTGCGCCCTCTCGGACATCCATTCGAGCTGTTCAAGTGCTACGAGTCTTGTTTGTTGTGATCTTGATATGCGGCTTTTTTGGCTCGAAACTTCCGAACCCAGTCCAGGCAAATATACCTCTCGATGAAGTTTCAATGCCTGCAGACCCTTCCAAGGAAATGCGTCCCCTTTATGCACCTGTCCCGGCCGTTTTATTGTCCGCTCCCGCAGATGTGATGATCGGGCAATCATTTGGATTTACCGCTACTTTTCAAAATGCTGGTGATGCAACAGGCTACGGGCCATTTATTGATCTGGTTTTCCCTGCTACCGGCTCGGATGGGACGGATGGAATTACCTTTACCGGAGCCAGTTATTTAGGCACAGCGATCCCGGCCAGCCAGATTAAAACGGTCACTTTTGATGCGGACGGCTGCGTTCCTCATCCTTTGGCGGTGCAAGCGGGCGGCCAACCGGGCAACCCAACCCAGCCGCTGCCGCATGAAGTTTGCGGAACCCCCGGGGATGTTTTGGTTACGATCATTCTGCCATTTGGTTCGTTTGTTCCTGGCCAGCCGGATGCCGTGGTGAATATTTCGGCTCAATTGAGCAGCTTCGCCGATTTAAGCGCTCCATTAAATTTGCGTGCACAGGCTGGTTTTCAATTTGGTGCTACGCCGACCAACGACTTTTGCTGCCCGCCTTATGATGCGACGATCCCCACCAACCCGGATGCGTACGACAGCAGCACCTGGACAACAGCTCCGATTAATCCGTCTTTGTTGATCCTTTCTAAGCGTTATATCGGTCCAGAAGGTGAAACTGCAACCGGCCCCAATTTTCTACGCCAGTATGTCGTTTCTGTGGATATTGCCGCCGGCCAAACAGTAACGAACCTGGTTATTATCGATACGCTGCCGGACAATATTCAATTTTTTAGTTTGGATTCGGTCAGCCCGGCTGCTGATCCAGGGCAAACAGTTTTACCCTCCACAACAACCCCTGGCGGAGCGATCAGTGTCACCATCCCCAGCGTGACGGGTGGAACCGGGACGCAGGATGCGGTACTGACTTTTTCGTTTTATACCCCGCGTGTTGATGCTGTGAGCAGCGTTATTTTGGATGCTGCCACAGGTTCATTTGTCAATTCGCTTAATTCTGCCGCTGTGAGCGGTTCTTGGACTCCGCTGGATCCAGCCGATGAGCCCAGCACAACGACAGGAACCTGCCTGGATTGCGCCGGGCATTCCAACCAATCGATCGCGGTGCAAAAATCCGCCAGTAATATTTCAGATCTTTCACCAAGCGGTAACAGCCCCGGCGATGTGATTCAATATACGCTGTCATTCCAGGTCTCTGATTTCTTTGCTTTTCAAGATGTTTTTATTAAAGATGTTATTTCAGACGGCCAACGGTTTAACTCTGCATACACTCCCCGCCTGACCATTAATGGCAATCCATTGGATTTGCCGCTGGTCAGCATGGCAGATGCGAATGTTGAAGTTTCTTGCAATTACTCCGGGACGCAAGGGCCGGAGTGTGAGCTGGATGACCCGGCAGCCAATGACGGCAAAACGACCGCGATGTTTTATCTTTCACAGGAGTTGATTACCAATGCGCTGGCTGGAATGATGGCGGGCGGCTGTGTTGATCCAACCCAAGTGAATGACCCGGTAGATTGTGATTCCTATAATGTTGGCGCGACTACCGGAACATTGACCTACCAGACCGTGATCCAAGATCAATTTACGGATGAGCATTTACAGCCAGGAAATTCGAATGATCCCAGTGTGGATCATGGTGATGTGCTGGGCAATGCAGTCATTATTCAGGGAGATGTGTTGGGTTTAACTGCCTTCCCCTTTACTGCAACTGGCAGCAGTCCGCAAGATAACAGCGGCGCATCCTTATCGATTGCTTTTGGTGGTTTGCAAAAGTCGGTTTATGCGGTGAATGGCAGCACAAGTATCCCGGAATTTATCAGTCCGGGGGATTCGGTGACGTATCGTTTGCGCTACACCCAACCTGCCAGCGATTTTGAAGCAACAACCTTCAAGGATTTTTTGCCCTTACCGGTCTTTTCGTCAACAGAAATTACGACGCTGAATAACCAGTTATGCAGCACACTTTATCCGGTTAATAATGTGCCGCCCGCTGGGGAAATTTGCCTGGGGCCGGATGATACCTACCATTCCTTAAATGAAGCCCCGGTGAATGAAGTGAATCCGGTCGTGACACCGGTGCTGTCGGTGGATGGAGCAGCAAATTCATTTACGATTACATACCCAGCCTACGATAGTGTTTCCAATACATCGTCTGTTATGGATTTGCTCTTCTCGGTGACGGTTGAGAATGATCCGTTTGCTGATGGCCTGTTTTTGACAAACCAGGCCAATGTGACTGAGGGAACAACCAATGCCGGAGCGCAGGTGCTTAATTCAATCGTCCAGGTACGGATTGGCGAGCCGTATTTACGTTCCGCAAAAACGGCTGTATCAACCAATCATGCGCCCATGAGCGATATCAGCTTTTCTCCTGCCCAAACGATCTTTACGCAATTTGCCCAGCCCGGCCTGGTTGGCTCGCCGTTTAGCGGGACGATATACACCAATTTATTGAGCAGCAATCCGGATAATCCCGCCAGCGCATTTGACTTATTTAACGCGGATTTGTTCGGTGTGGACGGCGGCGACCTGGTGAAATTTGCTATCCTGGTGGAAAACCAGGGAAACAGCGCAAATGGCGCGTTTGATGTTACCTTGAGTGATACCCTGCCTGCGAATTTCGCTATCCCGACCGGTGGGCAAGGGCTGAACCTGCAAGTGTACCGCGGAGACGGCACGGCCCTTTCATATTCTGGTCTGGGTGGCGGCGCTGCTGGAGCGGATGATGACCTTTTCTTCTCTGGTATCCGCATTGAAGATGGCCCGGATGCTGGGGTTGGCGCATGCCAGGTGCATGATGCAACCAACGGAAAAAATATACTGGTAATTACCTATGATCTGCAGGTCCAGAATTCCGCGCAGCCAGGAGAGGAAATTGTCAATACTGGCTATCTGGATAATTACTCTTCCAGTGAAGGCGGTCCTGGCTTTTTGGATGATCCGCTGCCGGATGATGCCAGTGTGTTTGTTCTTACGCCGGAGATGGTTTCAAAAAATATCTTGAATACCAACCAGGCACACACCAGCGATCCGGACGTGGCTGTGGGTGAGATCATCACCTATGAGGTGATTGTCAAGATACCGGAAAGCACGTTAAACAGTGTGACCCTGGTCGATACGCTGGACAGCGGGCTGGCCTTTGTGGACCTGACGAGCGTTAAAGTTGTTTCAATTGACAGTGAAAATACGCAGTCCCCTGCAACGACCCTGACCAGTTCAGTGATGACCTTTGACGGCGCCGGTGTTTGCACCAATTGTACTGCCGGGACGGCAGGCGGTTCCAATCCATTGGTGGAAAACAACGGCGGAAAGCTTACTTTTGATTTGGGCACAGTGGTAAATTCGGATACTGATGATGCCCTGACCGAAGCTGTTGTCTTTACGTACCGGGCAGTGGTCTTGAATTCAACCGGCAATAACCGTGATGTATCTTTGAATAACGGAGCCGAATTGAACTGGACGGTAGGTGGGACTCCAGAAAGCATCAGTATTTCTGCGGCCAATCGCCTGGTTGCTGAACCGCAGCTTGTGCTGGATAAAACCGTTGTACCAGCCCCTCCGCTCTTTGTGGATGCGTTTGATACAGTGACTTTCACCATTGTGGTATCTCATGCAGCGGCCAGCGATGCGGATGCTTTCGAGGCTGCCCTGACGGATACGATCCCAACCGGTTTGACGTATGTGAATGGGACGCTCAATAATTCAGCGGGGCTGGCTCCGGATACACTCGAGATTACCGGTTCGACCATCACTGCATCCTGGGCGTCTTTCCCGCGCGGACAGACCAGCACGATCACGTTCCAGGCTGCCGTTGGCGGCGGGGCGGCACCGGGTGCATCCATTACCAATAATGCCGCAATTACCTGGACCAGCCTGCCGGGTATCGTTACCACGGCACAATCGACCTACAATTCCATTTCGACGGAACGGACGGGGAATACCGCCGATCCGGGTACCACCGCGAATGATTACACCGCCACAGACGGAGCGGTAATCAATGTCAATTCGGTGGCTGTGCAGAAATACCTGGTGGCTACCTCAGAATTGCATACCAGTAACACCTCCACTCCGCCGCGGCTGGCAATTGGCGAAATTGCCCGCTACCGCCTGGTAGCATTGGTGCCTGAAGGTCAAAGTACCAATTTCCAAT
>JAJUJY010000118.1 GCA_029265085.1 Chloroflexota bacterium | reverse complement strand
TGGGCGGCTGTAGGTACCGTGGGTTTTCTGGCCGGAGGTAGCAGATTAATTATTACGCTGGTTCGTTCTGAGGAAGCTGATACAAATCAACGAGTTGAAACAATCCCTCAAGCTGTTTTATTGGGAGTTGGTTCGATTTTTATCCTTTTATTGGGGCTATTTCCTGGATATTTTTTGAGAGGAATCATTCAGCTCCTTTCTTCCTATCCCAATTTGATCCGTTAGTTGATTAATCGCTCAATGGTATAATTTGACAGTAATTGGTAATTTCGTAAATTTATAAATCCCGGGCTATATTTGCCTTTATGTGAGGAAACCAATGGATATTGAGCAGTTAGCGCAACGCCTGGAATGGTTAGATGATGAGCGTCGTAAAGATAAAACCTTGATTGCAACGTTACAAGAACGAATTGCAGATCTGGAAGAAAGTGTTTCTCCATTAAATCAGAAAATAAAAACCTTAGAAGGAGATTTGGCGCGGATAACCAGCACCTTAACTCGGTTCGAGCAGATTGAAACCGCAATGGGGCAGTTACGTGTTGATCTCACTCGAATGGTTCAAGATCAAGAAAAACAACGCCAGGATCGAGATCGTGACGTGGAAAAAATCCGGTTGGCTGATCTGGAGTCGCTCAACCGAACTATTGGTGAAGTTCGCAAAGGATTAGAACCGCTGCCGGAACTTAAGAAGAGCATTCAAGCACGCACAGAAGGGGAATTCCGGTTAGGGCGGTTGATCGAAGAGTTGGAACAAAAAATTGTTGTTAATAAACGCTCTGACGAAGAATACCGGCGTCAGTTAAAGCTACTAGATGAGGGGCAGCGTCAAGATGCCAAACGGCTGACCGATCTTCAAGGGGAGGTGGGGGCGTTACGGAAGCGGTTGGAAGAACAGCGTGGTAAGGTGGATGTCACTTCTGATTCTTTACGCAAGATCGAGTTACGAATTAATGATTTGCAGACAGCAGAGTCAGAGAGAAGGCAAAGCCAGGTAGCGTTTATTGAAAAACAAAATATGGCGGTTGTTGAGCGCGATCGAACCTGGAAAGAATGGCAGTCTCGATTTGAAACCATCGAATCGCAATCACAAAATTTGGATTCCCAGCTTCAGTCATTAGATGCTACGCATCGTGCGGTGAAACGCGCCCAGGATTCATTTGAAGAAATTACAACACGTTTCGAACGCCGGATCAATGAGATTACTGAAATGCAGCGATTGGTAGAAGACCGTTTCCGGCAGGAATGGGTTGGGTTTAAAGCGGATGACCAAAAGCGATGGACCAACTACTCTCTGGCGAACGAGGAACATCAACGAGAGGTTAGCCGGCAATTTACTAAGGTTGAGGATCGGTTAATCTTGTTAGAGGATTTAGCACAGGAATTACAGGATAATCTGAATCAGGCCACAGAAGAGACCCAGAAGCGTCTGCAAGCCTTACTGGCGGTTGCACGCTCATGGGTTGAGAATTATGAACAGGTTTTTGGCCGCAGCCGCTAGTGGGCTTCTGAGACGCGTACAATGCATGTAATTGGTACTGCTGGGCATGTGGATCATGGAAAATCAACACTGATTGCTGCTTTAACGGGCATTCACCCAGACCGGCTTAAAGAAGAGCAAGAACGAGAGATGACTATTGATCTGGGCTTTGCCTGGATGCAGCTGCCAAACGGAGAACCCATTGGGATTGTTGACGTCCCGGGGCACCGAGATTTTATTGAAAATATGCTGGCGGGTGTGGGCGGTATCGATGCGGTTTTGTTTGTGGTGGCAGCCGATGAAGGGGTAATGCCTCAAACCCGCGAGCACCTGGCCATTGTAGATATTTTACAAATCAAACAGGGTATCATCGTCCTCACCAAAATTGATATGATCGATGATCCTGATTGGATTGATCTTGTCGAGTTAGATGTCCATCAAGCGGTTGCAAATACGGTTTTGGCTGATGCGCCAATCATTCGTGTTTCCGCAAAAATGGGATTGGGTTTAGATCAACTCAAAATTCAATTAAGCAAGTGTTTAGAAGGTACCCCCGTGCGACCGGATTTAGGCCGTCCCCGACTGCCTGTTGACCGTGTTTTTACGATCGCAGGTTTTGGAACGGTTGTTACCGGTACCCTTCTGGATGGTATTTTTCGTGTGGGTGATGAGGTTGAAGTTATGCCGGGCGGGTTACGGGGACGTATTCGAGGTTTACAAACTCATAAACGCAAAGCAGAACTCGCCTTTCCCGGAAGCCGGACGGCAGTAAATATTTCGGGAATCAATGTTGAACAATTAAATCGGGGGATGGTCGTTGTTCATCCGAACCAATATCGCGAAACGCAGCGTTTGGATGTCTATTTTCGATTAGCACCTGACGCCAGCGCCTCGCTGCGACACAACAGTGAAGTGAAATTATTTATTGCTTCCTCAGAAGTGCTTGCCAGAGTTCGTGTAATAGGGAAAGATGAAATTTTGCCCGGAGAAGCAGGCTGGCTGCAGCTGGAATTACGCGATCCATTGGTGGTTGTTCGAGGTGACCGTTATATTTTACGAAGGCCGTCACCCGGTGAAACCTTGGGTGGCGGACAGGTTCTTGATGCGCAGCCGAAAAGCCGTCACAAACGTTTCTCTCCACAGGTTCTTCAAATGATGGAGGCACTTAGCCAGGGATCTCCAGCTGAAGTGCTTTATCAGGCTGCTTTTGCTTTGGGAGCCAGTCCCATTCGGGAAGTACTTAAACGAGCTCGTATGGATTTGGATCAGGGTGAAATGGCAGTACATGAATTACTTGAGCAGGGTCAATTGATTTTGCTTGAGGGTGATGATCTTGATTCGAATCCGGACTCAATGGTGATTACCAGGGCGCAATGGTCAACAGAGGTTGACCGGATGACCAAAGAAATTGCGGGTTATCATAAAACTTTTCCGTTGCGGCGCGGTTTACCGCGAGAAGCTTTAAAAAGCAAACTAAAATATTCAGCGCGATATTTTCAAGCCGCATTGCAGAAATGGATAACCGATGGTGCTGTATTGGATTATGGCGGCTTGATTGCCATGCCAACCCATCAGGTTCGGTTCACTCCTCAACAACAAGAAAAAGTTACCCAAATTTTAAAACGGTTTGAGCAGAATCCATTTACACCTCCTTCTGTGAAAGAGGTGCAAACTGAGATAGGCGAAGAATTAATGGCCGCATTAATCGACCGGGGTGAATTGACAACAGTATCGGAGGATGTAGTTTTCCGAACAGCAGACTATGATTCCATGAAAAGAAAAGTGATTGAAATACTGACCAGAGATGGTACAATCACCGCTGCTCAGTTCCGTGATCTTTATAATACCAGTCGAAAATACGCGCTGGCATTTTTAGAGCACCTGGATGCAATTGGGATCACAATCCGTGAAGGTGATTTTCGGCGTTTACGTTCAAAATAGTGAAAAACCGTTGACATAGAAACGTAGAGCCTGTATAATACGTTGGTCATTGCCCTGGCAAAACTGCGCCGGGGCATCTATCTGTATCCCCAACTTCCCCTCCACTCGGCGGGATAAATCGCAGGGTTGGTGGTGAAGTGAAGATTGGAGACTTTTTCTATGAAGTACGCTATTGTTGAAAGTGGCGGCAAGCAGTATAAAGCCGTCGAAGGGTCCATGATTGAAGTGGACCGCCTGCAATTGGAAGTCGGTGCGCAGGTTAAATTGGATACCGTTTTACTGCTGGTTGAAGACGGTAAAGTCAGTGTGGGTACCCCGGTTGTTAAGGGTGCGAAAGTGGAAACCACAGTTCACAGCCATGTAAAAGGCCCCAAACTGGTGGTTTTCAAGTATCGCCCGAAGAAACACTATCGTGTTAAGACCGGCCATCGCCAGCAATATACCCGGCTTAAGATCGAATCTATTAAGGTGGAGTAGAGCTATGGCGCATAAAAAAGGTGGTGGTTCAAGTCGCAATGGCCGCGACAGTAATTCACAGCGTCTCGGTGTGAAGCGCTATGCAGGTCAGTTTGTTTTATCCGGTAATATTTTAGTTCGCCAACACGGCACCCGGATTAAACCTGGTCTCAATGTGGGCGTAGGTAAGGATGATACCCTTTTTGCAACCGTGAATGGCGTAGTTGTTTATAACACCCTGCCGAATGGTCGCAAAACCGTCAGCGTTGTCCCTGCTGAAGCTGCGGAATAAATTCTCTTAGACCTTTTCACCGTCAGTCTTTCTATGACCTGACGGAGGGAAAGGAAGAAAGGTTTACAACAATGAAGAAGGGTATTCACCCCAATTATTATCCGGATGCTAAGGTAACCTGTGCTTGTGGAAATACCTGGACAACCGGCTCAACCAAAAAAGAAATCTACACCGAAGTTTGCTTCAAGTGCCATCCGTTCTTTACTGGGCAGCAGCAGCGTATCATCGACATTGAAGGTCAGGTTGATCGCTTCTACAAGCGCTTGCAGGCTCGCCAGGAATTCGTGGATTCCAAGAAGACTCGCGAAACTGAACGAACTTCCCCGACTCGTTCCATTGAGGAATTGAGCCTGGGTACTCGCCCGACTGATGCTTTAGCCAAGGCTGGAATCACGACTGTGGGCCAGATTATGGACAAGCTCGCCGAAGGTGAATCGACACTGTTGGACATTGATGGCTTTGGCCGCAAATCTTTAATTGATCTCAAGAAACGCTTACGCCAGTTGGGTTATTCCCTGCCGTCTGCTGCTGATGAGATTGTAGTTTAGTCAAAGCAAAGATAACAAAACCGGCTCGCAATAACATGCGGGCCGGTTTTTTATTGATACGATAAAAACTATTTCCCTAAGTGAAGTAAGATAGGGTAGAATTGGTCAATCACATTTTCACGAGGGCATTATGAAGCATCATTATGGGTCGATTGAAGTAATCACTGGATCAATGTTCAGTGGAAAGACGGATGAGATGATTCGTCGATTACGGCGCGCTACCATTGCCCGGCAAAAAGTTCAGGTATTTAAACCCGTGATTGATAACCGTTATCACGTGGAACGGGTTACATCTCATGCAGGAACGGCTTTTGATGCCATACCGATTCAAAGCTCCGCAGATATCTGGAATCATTTGGAGAAAGATACGACGGTTGTAGCAATTGATGAAGCCCAATTTTTTGATGAAGACATAGTGAATGTCGTTACTAAACTGGCGGATAAAGGGATTCGCGTGATCGTGGCTGGTTTGGACACGGATTTCCGTGCGGAACCTTTCGGTTGTATGCCAGTTTTTATGTCAATTGCTGAACGTGTTGATAAACTTCAGGCAATCTGCATGGTATGCGGTGAACCGGCTTGTAGAACTCAACGGTTGGTGAATAATAAACCCGCCCATTATGATGATCCAATCATTATTGTTGGTGCTTCGGAAATGTATGAGGCTCGCTGCCGAAAACACCATGAAGTCCCTCGAAATTAGCTGCCACTTTGGAGGAATTCATGCGCGATTATCATGATTTTCTTGAAGAAGTTCTTATTTCTGAAGAAGCCTTACAAAAACGAATCGCTGAATTAGGCGAACAGATCAGTAAGGATTATGAGAAATCTGAAAAATTGATCCTGGTTTGTATATTACGTGGCGGGGTCATGTTTTTGACTGATCTGATGCGTAATATTTCTGTACCACATGCCATTGAATTTATGGCTGTTTCTTCATATGGAATTGGGGGGCGCCAATCTACCGGGCAGGTGCGGATTACGTTGGACTTAAATACTGATATCCATGATTGGGATGTGATTCTGGTAGAAGATATCATCGATAGCGGCCATACACTTGCTTCTGTTGTGGATATATTATCAGCGCGTAGGCCTAAGAGTATTCACGTTTGTACCTTGCTTGACAAGACAGAACGTCGTGAAGTGCATGTGCCTGTACGTTATGTCGGTTTTAACATCCCTAATAAATTTGTGTTTGGTTACGGCTTGGACCTGGATGATTTCTATCGGAACCTACCCTTTGTGGGTGTGGTAAACGAGGAAAAGTATCACGCTCAATAAGATCATGTTGAATTCCTACGAAAGAGTTTTTCGTGATCCATGCCTTGCGCAAACTTTCCGTGGTCTGATCGACCAGGGAATTGACATTTATCTGGTCGGCGGTTCTGTGCGTGATCTTTTGCTAGGTAAATCCATCCATGATTTGGATTTTGTTTTAAAAAATGATGTTCGAAGAATTGCGAGAGCTGTGGCTGATGAATTAGGCGCAGCTTTTTATATGCTTGATGAAGACAGGCAAACAGCCCGGGTAATATATTCTTTGCCAGATAATCAGCGAATAAACCTGGATTTTGCTTTAATGCGTGGTGAATTTATCGAGCATGACCTGGTCGTCCGCGATTTTACAATCAATGCGATGGCAATTGATCTGAGGAATTTTGGCCAGATTATTGATCCAAAAAAGGGGGGGCAAGACCTGGTTGATAAGCGGCTAAGATCGTGTTCGGACCAATCTTTTGTGGAGGATCCAATTCGAGTATTGCGGGCTGTGCGGCAGTCCGTTGCAATGAAATTGCGCATTGATCCAATAACATTGCGCTTATTGCATGATGCAGTTCCATTATTGCCAACTGTATCCGCTGAGCGCAAAAGAGATGAATTATTTAAAATCCTGGAAGGTTCACAGATCACTGCAGCGATCCGCTTGTTAGAACAGCTTGGTATCTTGCGGTATCTGTTACCAGAATTATCCACCACAAAGGGTGAAGATCAAGGACCAACCCACCAATTCGATGTGTTTGAGCATATCCTTGCAACGGTAAATTCATTGGAATTATTGCTGGATGTAATGGACGAGGTGTATAACGAGGAATTAGGCGCGAATTTCACCATGGGGTTGGCCGTGTTGAGGTTAGGAAGGTTTCGCGAACGGTTGAGCAGCCATTTGCGGTGGAATTTCACACCGGATCGTTCACGCCGTGAATTATTGCTCCTCGCTGCTTTGCTGCATGATATTGGAAAACCAATGGCGAAAACTATTGAGCCAGATGGTAAGGTGCGATTTATCAACCATGACCAAATAGGGGCGGATATTGTCGGTGAAGTGGCAAAATCTTTGGCTTTGAGCCGAGATGAAATCCGTTACCTGGATGTTGTGGTACGGAATCATATGCGCATTCATTTCTTGGCGAAGGAAAAATCACTTCCACTGGATCGGCGGACCATATACCGGTATTTTCGCGCAACCGGTGATGCAGGAATTGATATTGGTTTGTTATCTCTGGCAGATACATTGGCTACCTTTGGGTTTGAATTGTCTCCAGACCGGTGGCAGATTGAGTTGGATTTGTCTCGGGAATTGTTTGAAACCTATTATGAAGCTCAACGTGAAGTTGTGAATCCGCCACGTCTTGTAACTGGGGATGACCTGACAAATGGCCTTGAAATTCCTCCAGGACCAGTAATTGGGAAAATCCTGGAGTCTATCCGAGAGGCACAAGCTGCTGGTACAATTGAATCGAAAGAAGCAGCGCTTGCAATGGCACGTTCAATGGTTTTGAATATAGAGGGTAAACATGAAAAATAACCATGTACATCTCAAGCCAGTTGATCTAAGTTATGAAGTTTTTGGCGATGGATATCCAATGGTCTTAATTCATGGTTATCCATTGAATCGTTCAATCTGGTATCCAATTGTTCCTCTTCTCCAGAATCATGCTAAATTAATTTTGCCCGATTTGAGAGGGTATGGAACATCTCCTGCGGTTGAAGGTGTTTCTACCATGCGATTGATGGCTGAAGATGTGTACCGCCTGCTCGAATATTTAAATATCGAGAAGGCGATTCTGGTAGGCCATTCGATGGGTGGCTATGTAAGTTTTGCATTTGCCCAGGCATACCCAGGCCATTTGGCTGGTTTGGGTCTTGTGTCAACTCAAGCAGAGGCGGATTCGCCGGAACGAAGACAGGCTCGATTAATTACTGCCCGTGATGTGAAAAGTAAAGGGGCGAAGCTGATTGCGGAAAGTATGCCGCAAAAGCTAACTGAAAATGCAGACATCCAAGAAAAAGTTAAACAGATGATTTTGTCGGCGCCAACAGAGACGATTATCAACACTTTAAAGGGGTTGGCTGAGCGGCCCGATGCTACGGAGTGGTTATCTGCAATTAAAGTTCCTGCGGTGGTTATCGCAGGAACAGAGGACAAAATTATTCCTCATGAGAAAGCGGATCTGATGTGCCAGATGCTGGGGCGCGGATGGTTGGTGAATGCAAAAGGAGCAGGTCATATGCCGATGATGGAAACTCCAGAAATTGTTGCGGAAGGGTTACATCAATTGATGCATACGGTAACGGGATAACCTATTTTTCTAAACACACGAAAAAAAAGAGGCTATTCTTCGGAAATGATCCACATAGAATAGCCTCCTTTAATATTTGAATAAATTTTAGGGGTATATTTCTTCAAGAATTGGTGCGTAAAAGCACCGGCAGCCATTTTCGTGTGAGCATCCTTCTACTGGGAGAGATGGAACCTGGTCCTTTTCGTAAACGCCTTCCAGTTTTTGGCATGCCGGGCAGGCATCACTTGCCACCGAAATTCTAACAAGTTTTACCCGCGCGTTTTGTTGGAACTTTTGGAGAGCCACGGCTGATGTTGAATAAACAGAGAGATCAGCGCCGCAGTTTTGGCAAAGAGCCTCGTTATCTGGTGATTGCGTATTGCATTGGGTACAGGTTTGCACGGAAAACCCTCCATGAGCGAAATGACTGAGTGATTTGCAGGACAATTTCTACAATTGAGAAAGCTGTATTAGTTAAGTGCCTGAATTCACTAATTTTACTACAAATTGGCCCAAGGAGGGTTAATTTATCCAGAAGCAGCAGGTGATAAGGATTGCATGGTTTTGGTGCGGCGGACCAAATTGTTTATGTGCGCAATTAACATGCCGCTAGAAACCGGTTTGATCAGATAATCATCAGCTCCCGCGTCTAGCGCGGCAGCAACCATACCAGGATGATCTAAAGCAGATAATATCAAAATAGGGATTCGACTAAACTCTCGCACGGATTTACACACCTGCCAGCCGTCCATCTCGGGCATCATTAAATCTAATAAAATGATGTCGAATTGGTTTTTTCGAGCAAGCTGTAATCCTTCCTGCCCCGTGTTGGCTGTGACAACAACAGCGTTTGTGCTTTGTAAAAGAATTTTTAAGAGTTCTGTCATTGCTGGGTCATCGTCTATGACCAGGATGCGCATGTTCGCCTCCGCGTGATGTTTTCCAGTAAATTTTTGCGCTTTGATGGTCGCTTACTTCGTAATATTGACCAGGTGACGCAAACTCAAAAGGTTTGCAATAAAATATTTTGGTTATGCCAATTATCATTCATCCTGACTATTTTTTACCTTTCAACTGGTTTACAGTATTCCATTGACAAAAATTTTGATATTTTTTGGTTGATCTAGACAATTCAATTAAAAAATGTATCAACCAACTCCCAGGTTGGTGGGCTTTGTGGTAGAATGTTTTACTTGTAGGCTTTTTTAAGACGATTACCCCTAGTTGGGTTATGAGTTATTTTATTCTCGTAGGAGGAACATCTGATTATGAAGAAGTGGGTATATTTATTCCACGAAGTTGACGCTGCTGAAAAGTACGTTGGCGGTGATTGGGAAGGTGTTCGCGGACTCCTTGGCGGAAAAGGTGCTAACCTTGCCGATATGACTCGGTTGGGCGTGCCCGTTCCCCCTGGATTTACCGTGACCACCGAGGCCTGCAATGCATACTTGGCCGAAGGTGGAAAATTCCCCGAGGGTATGTGGGACCAGATGTTGGCTGCCCTTAAGGAAGTTGAGCGCCTTTCGGGTAAGAAATTTGGCGGTTCTGAGAATCCGCTTTTGGTTTCATGCCGCTCAGGTGCCAAATTCTCAATGCCCGGTATGATGGATACGGTATTGAACATCGGCTTGAACGAAGAGACCGCCGCTGCGATGGTTAAATTAACCAACAACGAGCGGTTTGTTTTTGATTCATACCGCCGTTTAGTCCAGATGTTTGGCGCTGTTGTTTTGGGTATGCCGGATGAGGCATTTGAAGATGTGCTGGATGAGTACAAGCGAGTTAAGGGTGTTAAACTCGATACTCAATTAAGCACCGAAGACTTGAAAGTGTTGACCAAGAAATTCAAGGCCGTTGTGTTGGAGCATAAGGGTTTCCCCTTCCCCGATGAACCCCTGGATCAACTCCGCCTGGCTTCTGAAGCCGTCTTCAAGTCCTGGAATGGCAAGCGGGCAATTGATTATCGCCGCGCCACCAATATCCCCGATGACCTGGGTACCGCTGTCAATATTGTGACGATGGTCTTTGGTAACATGGGCGATGACTCTGGTACGGGTGTTGCTTTCACACGCAATCCTTCCAACGGTGATTCGAAACTGTTCGGTGAATACCTGCTGAATGCCCAGGGTGAAGATGTGGTTGCCGGTATCCGCAATACGGAACAGATTGATACCCTGAAGAACGTCATGCCAGAAGCCTACAACCAGTTCATGGACATCACTGCAAAACTTGAAAAACATTACAAAGATATGCAGGATGTTGAATTCACTATTGAACGCGGCCGCCTCTGGATGCTTCAGACCCGCAATGGTAAGCGTACTGCGTTATCTGCTGTGAAAATTGCGGTTGATATGGCCAATGAAGGTCTGATCAGCAAAGAAGAAGCTGTCAAGCGCGTATCCCCAGAGCAGGTTGACACCTTACTGCACCCGCAGTTTGATCCCGCTACCATCAAAGCCGCTAAGAAAGAAGGCCGCTTCTTTACTTCTGGCGTGAATGCTTCTCCTGGTGCTGCAGTTGGCCAGATTTACTTTGACGCCGACACCACCGAAGTAATGCATAAAGAACACAAGCAGGATGTCATTATGGTTCGCCCGTTCACCAAGCCGGATGATGTGCATGGTATGCTGGCTGCCAAGGGTATCCTGACCAGTGAAGGTGGCGCAACCTCCCATGCGGCAGTTGTTGCCCGCCAGTTTGGTGTACCTTGTGTGGTTGGTGCTTCCACCGTTTCCATTGACCTGGACAAACGGCAGATGATCTGCAACGATATTGTGGTCAAAGAAGGTGAATGGATTTCCTTGGATGGCGCAACTGGAGAGGTGTTTATTGGCAAGCTGAACCTGACGGTTCCTTCTCTGGAAACCCAAACCGATTTGTTGAAACTGTTGGACTGGGCAGATGAAGTTTGCGCTCGCCCCGGTGTTCGCAAAGGCGAAAACAATTCTCCGACCGTTGGTTTGCAGGTTTGGGCGAATGCCGATTACCCGAAAGATGCCCAGCGCGCACGCGCTTACGGCGCCAAGGGTATTGGCCTGTGCCGCACTGAGCACATGTTCTTTGAGCCGGAACGTCTGCCTGTTGTTCAGCGCATGATCCTGGCCAAGACTTCCGAAGAACGAACTGAAGCTTTGAATGAGCTCTTACCCTTCCAGCGCGCAGACTTTGAAGGTCTGTTCACCGCGATGGACGGCTTCCCTGTAATTATCCGCCTGATCGATCCGCCTCTGCATGAGTTCTTGCCCGCAGCAAAGGATCTGGAAGAACAGATCATTACCAAGCGCATCGAGGCAATGGCCGGATATGTGTTGGGTAAAGGCGAGACCAAAGAGGTTGTCGAACTTGAGAAGATGCTTGCTGCAGTAGAAGCGATGCATGAGAGCAATCCAATGATGGGTCTGCGCGGTGTTCGCTTGAGCATCATGATGCCCGAAATCGTTGAGATGCAGGTCCGGGCGATCTTTGAAGCTGCCGCCAATGTGACACTGAAAGGTGTTCATGCGAAACCTGAGGTCATGATCCCGTTGACTGGTCATGTCAATGAGCTGAAAGTCATCCAGCCGCGGTTGGTCGAAATTGCCAAGGAAGTTATGGATGATAAGAAGGTTGAATTCCCGTATAAATTCGGTACCATGATCGAGATCCCACGCGCTGCTGTGACTGCTGCTGAGATCGCCGAAGTGGCTGAATTCTTCTCCTTCGGTACCAACGACCTGACCCAAATGACCTTTGGTTACAGCCGTGACGATGCGGAACGCAGTTTCCTGGTCAAGTATGTTGAAACCGGTATTCTGCCAAAGAATCCGTTCCAGACGTTGGACCGCGATGGCGTAGGCCGCTTAATGAATATTGCAGTGACTGATGGCCGCAAAACCCGCCCATCCCTCGAGGTTGGTATCTGCGGTGAACATGGCGGCGATCCGTCCTCAATTGAATTCTGTCACATGGTTGGCAACAACTACGTGAGCTGCTCTCCGTTCCGTGTGCCGGTAGCCCGCTTGGCTGCTGCTCACGCTGCTTTGAAGCACGCTAAGTAGTTCGTTTGTAAGATGATCAAGGCCACCCTGGATATCCAGGGTGGCCTTTTTGTTTGGCTTTCAAAAGTGTCAAGTCATTCAGCAAAGGTTGAGATCATAATCTTGATATAATTTTCCTGAATTCTTTTCATTTTATATGGTTTGGTTTAAACCTTGCATCGTACTTTGTGCTTTCCGTGCATTGATCTGTTCCCAAAGTTTTTCCATTTCATGGGATATTTTTTGTAGGAGGTCTTTTCATGACCCAACCCACTTTCTCTGCGCAGACCTCTTTGGATGAAGCCAAAGGAAATCGTTTTGGAAGATTAAAAAAGTGGTTCGGCCTTTTTGGAGTCATCACGATCAGTTTTGGCTCGATAGGTTTGGTTCAGGCAAATTACTTTACGACAGCTATCTTGCCAGGCTTTCGGTCAGATACGTATTTTCTCTGGCAAATAGGGATAGCTGCCATTGTCTCCCTAATATTGCTCACATTGTTTTCTGCATTTGGTGCAATAATTCCCCGATCTGGAGCGGATTACCTGGTAACAAGCCGGTCTTTACCTGCTCCGTTGGCGTTTGGGTCATCGTTTACATTTGTACTTGGCAGCAGCATCGTGGCAGGATTGTTTTTGGCTGATATCTCGAGGCTCTATCTTCCAGCTCTTGTGCAAACGATCAGCATCGTTACCCGCAATGAATCTGTGGCTGGTATGGCTCAGCTGGCCTCTATGCCGCAAGGAATTTCCATTGTGGGGACGGTCATATTGGTTTTAGCCTTTCTAAGCATCTTTTCTTCTCCCCGCAACCTAAAAATCAGCTTAAGGGTTGGATTTTTTGTGACCTTGCTTGCTTTTGGAATTGTGCTTTATTTTTTGGCGAATTTTAACAACCTGGATTTTCCATCTGTGTATAACCAGGTGTACGGGCAGGCTTTGTATGAGCAGCAGTTAAGTACTGTTTATGGGCTATCCGTAAAATTCGTACCCAATAATTTAATGGGAACCATTATGACAGGGATGTTGTTGTCAATATGGCTATTTTTTGGAATTGGATTTACTGGTTCGATTTCGGGTGAAATTTTCAAACCGCAAAAAAATCTTTGGGTGGGGAATTTTCTGGCATTGGTAACCGCGACAGCTGTATTGATCCTGGGTGGATATTTGGTAAACCGTTTGGTGGGTGAACAATTTTTTGGCGGGTTGAGTTTCTTGTATTTGTTGGATCAAAATTTGCCTGATTACATCATTCCGTGGCTGCCGTATTATTCCGCGATATTTCAATCTTCACAAATTTTGTTATGGGCGATCGCTGTTGGTATTTTTGTTTCAATGTTTAATTTGGTGCAGGTCTTTTTATTCACCCTCAGCCGGGTCACAACTATTTGGGCTTATGATCAATTAATGCCAGAGACAGTAGCTTCTATCCAAAAAGGGAAGGATAACCCATTGATTGGATTGCTA